>NZ_JBSFBM010000001.1:0-86251 GCF_053592955.1 Micromonospora sp. NPDC002411
ACCACCCATTGAGATCGTCATCGGCGTCGCCATGGCGGGGAGCTTAGTCATTCACTCCACTCGACCAGAAGCCACATTCCCCGATGACCATGAGCAACCCGGAGGCGGCCTGCGCGTCCGACGCGCCGGCCGCGCGGAGTCCGGCCAGCACGACGGTGAACGAGCTGGCGAAGCCGACCAGCGCGGTCACCACACCCGCCAGCAGTGGTTGCACACGTCCGGCCATCCGACTCCCCCGACTGTTCCGTTTACGGAACGACAGCGTGTAGCACCATAGTCGGGTGCCGCAGCCACCACCAGCCCGCCGCCCGGGCCTCGACGTGGATCCCGTCGTCGTCGGCCGCCGGGTCCGCGCCCTACGCGAGGAGCGGGGCATCTCGCTGTCCACACTCGCCCGGCTCGCCGGCGTCGGAAAGGCCACCCTCTCGGGCCTGGAACACGGCACCCGCAACCCCACCCTGGAGACGCTCTGGGCCGTCACCGCGCAGCTCGGCGTGCCGTTCACCGCCCTGCTGGCCGAACCGGCGGCCGAGCCGATCGTGCACGGCACCGCCGTCACCGCCACCCTGCTGGAGGTGTTCACCGACACCGACGCGACCTACGAGCTGTACCGGATGCGCGTCGCGCCGGGCGTCGTGCAGACCTCTCCCGCCCACCAACCAGGAGTGACCGAGCACATCACCGTCTTCGCCGGAGTGCTGCGCGCCGGGCCGGCCGACGCACCGCTGACCGCCGCGGCCGGCGGCCACCTCCGCTGGGTGTCCGACGTGCCGCACACGTACGCGGCGGTGGGTGACGAGGAGGTCGCCGCCAGCCTGCTGCTGCGCTACCCGCGCCGCTGAGACCGGTTCCGACGGCCTATATCTCAATCATTTTCGCCCCACGCAGTAGTGCGTAGAGACGAAGGCAGGGTCTTCTTGGCAAGCTTGACCCCATGACGCTGATCCTCCGCTCGGCCATCCTCAACGACATCGGCTTGGTTCGCACCAACAACGAGGACTCCGCCCTCGCCGGTGACCGCCTGATCGCCGTCGCCGACGGCATGGGTGGGCTGCCCGCGGGCGAGGTGGCGAGCGAGATCGTGATCCGGATCCTGGACGAGCTGGCCCCGCCCACCGACCCCGACGGCGCCGCCGACGCCCTGCGCGCCGTGGTCAGCACCGCCAACCAGCGCATCCACGCCGCCATCACCGTCGATCCGACCCGGGAGGGGATGGGCACGACGCTCACCGCGGCGCTGTTGGCCGGGGAGACGCTGGTGCTGGCCCAGGTCGGCGACTCCCGGTGCTACCTGCTGCGCGACGGGGAGCTGACCCAGCTCACCCGGGACGACACGTTCGTGCAGGCGCTCGTCGACCAGGGCACGCTCTCCCCCGACCAGGCCCGTCACCATCCGCAGCGGTCGCTGGTGACCCGGGCCGTGCAGGGTGCCGACACCCCTCCGGCGATCGGGGTGCTCACCGTGGTGTCCGGTGACCGGCTGCTGCTGTGCAGCGACGGGCTCTCCGACTACGTCGAGGACGACGCCATCGCGGCGGCGCTGGGCATGTACGCCGACCGCCAGCAGTGCGGTGAGCAGTTGGTGAAGCTGGCCCACCACGCCGGCGCTCCGGACAACGTGACAGTCGTGGTCTCCGACGTCGTCGCCCGCTGACCAGTAGGACGCACTCCGCGATTCATGGAACCCACCGGATCGGGTCCGGCCGCCCAAGTAGGTAGTTGTGCCATCTAGCTTGCACCGCTACTGTCCGACGCGTGGATTCCGACCGGCGCGGGCAGTGGCTGCGTGGGGTGCTCGACATCTGCGTGCTGGCCCTGCTGGCCGACCGCGAGTCCTACGGCTACCAGCTCGCCCAGGCCCTCGACGCCTCAGGTGTGGGGCCCATCCAGGGCGGCACGCTCTACCCCGTGCTGCTGCGCCTGCAGAAGACCGGCCTGGTCACCGCGCAGTGGCGGGAGGGCAGCGCCGGGCCGGCCCGCAAGTACTACCGGCTCACCGACGACGGGTACGCGGCGCTCCGCGCGGGCGGCAGCGCCTGGCTCGCCTTCGTCCAGCCGGTGAACGACATCGTCACGAAGGGGGTCACCCGGTGAACGCCGACGATTGGCTGCGGACGCTCACAGCCGAGTTGCACCAGCGCCGGGTGGCGCCGGACGCCGCCCGACACGTGGTCGCTGAGGCCGCCACACACCTACGTGACGGGGGCGGTGATCCCTGGGTCGTCTTCGGTCCACCCCAGCAGTACGCGGGCGCGGTCGTGGAGAGCATCGGCACCGCCCCCGGACCACGCCCCGGACCGGTCCGGCTGCACGCGGCGGGCATCACCAAGCGGTACGGGCGACGAACGGTCCTGCGGGACGCCGCGCTGACCGTCCGGGCGGGACAGATCGCCGCCGTCGTCGGCGCGAACGGCTGCGGCAAGAGCACCTTCCTGCGGATCTGCGCCGGACTGATGTCCCCGGACGCCGGTGAGGTGACAGTTTCGGGGCGACTCGGCTACTGCCCGCAGTCCGGCGGCACCGCCGACTTCCTGCTCGCCGACGAGCACTTCGTGCTGGTCGGAGCCGGCCAGGGCGTGGCTCGGGGTCCGGCCCGCCGGGCCGGTCGGGCGGCGGCACGTCAGCTCGGGTGGGAGGCGGGCGGGGACGTGCAGGCCCGCCACCTGTCCGGCGGCACCCGGCAGAAGCTCAACCTGACCATGTCCACGCTCAGCACCCCCGACGTCCTGCTGCTCGACGAGCCGTACCAGGGCTTCGACCAGGGCACCTACGTCAACTTCTGGGACCAGCTCAGCAGGTTGCGCGACGCCGGCACGGCGATCGTCGTGGTGACCCACCTGCTCAACCAACTCGACCGGGTGGACATCGTGCTCGACCTGACCCCGGCCCGAGAGGCCGAGTGGCACGCGCCCGGCATCCAGGGAGGTCACCAGTGAACCGGCTCGTCACCGTCGCCGAGATGACGGTGCGGGAGTTGCTGCGGCGTCGGGGCGTACTCCTGCTGTTGTTGTTGATGCCGTTGACCTTCTACCTGATCCGGCGGGACGCCTACCTCGGGCAGTCGGTCCGGTCGCTGCTCCTCGGCGTGGGCTGGGCGGTGAGCACGGCCGCGCTGTTCGCCACGACCGCGGCTCGTGAGTTGGAGCCGAGGCTGCGGCTGGCCGGCTACCGCCCACATCACCTCTACCTCGGTCGGGTGCTCGGTCTGTGGACGGTGGGGCTGATCATCTCCGTGCCGTTCTTCCTGCTGCCGATGATCGACGGCGCGGAGCTGCGGTACGGCGGCCTGGCCGCCGCGCTGCTCTGTTCCGTCGCGGTGGCGGCGCCGTTCGGGATGCTGATCGGCACGTTGCTGCCCCGGGAGATGGAGGGCACCCTGCTGCTGCTCACCGTGGTCACGGTGCAGATGTTGATCGACCCCGCCGGGTCCGGGGCGAAGCTGACACCGTTCTGGTCGACCCGGGAGATCGCCACCTGGGCGGTCGACCACACCGACCAGGGCTACCTCTCCCGTGGGGTGCTGCACGGGCTCGTCGTCACCGCCCTGTTGGTCGTCGGCGTGGCGGCCGTGGCCAGCATCCGTCTGCGCCGCCGCCGGCACCTGCGGCATCTGCCGGTCGGCTGACCGGCACGCTGTCGACGCCGGGCACCGCGCCTGTCGACGCCGTGGATCGGGCCAATCCGGTTGCTGTCACCTGCACGGCAGGCTGAGATGGGCGAATGACCATCCGCCGGGTGACCGCCGACGACCGTCTCACCACCAGCTTCCCCCTGGCCGCGTACGCCTTCGAGTCCTCGCCGCTCGGTGCGGCACGGATCGACGAGTTCCGCGACTACCTGCCCTACCAGGAGGGCAACCGGACGTTGATCGCCGAGGAGGGCGGTGCCACGCTGGCCGCCGTCTCGGCCATTCCGATGCGGCAGAACCTGCGCGGTGCGGTGTTGCCGATGGCCGGCGTCGCCGGGGTGGCTACCCATCCGCTGGCCCGCCGGCAGGGGCACGTCCGGACGTTGCTGCACCAACTCCTCGACGAGGTACGCGACGAGGGGCACACGCTCAGCGCGCTCTATCCGTTCCGGCCCAGCTTCTACGCCCGCTTCGGCTACATCGGGCTGCCCAAGCCGCGCCGGGTCACCTTCGCCCCGGCCAACCTGGGCTCGCTGCTCCGTGTGGACCTGCCCGGCGAGGTGAGCTGGGAGCGCATCGCGGCCGGCTATCCGGTGTGGCGGGCGTTCACCGAGCGCAACCTCCAGGAACGGCACGGCTTCTCGATCTTCCCGGACTACCGGGCGGTCGGGATGCGCGACCGGGACGAGTACTGGCTGGTCACCGCCCGGGTGGGCGGGGAGGTCACCGGCGCGGTGACGTACCGGGTCGACGGGCACGGCGGCACGCTGCACGGCAACGAGATGCTGTGCGTCGACCCGCTCGCCCGGATGTTGCTGTTGCAGTTCTTCGCCCGGCACGTCGACCAGATCGAGCGGATCACCGTCCAGGTCCCGCCCGACGAGTTGCCGGATCTGTGGCTGACCGATCTGGACGTCCACGTCGAGGCGCGCACGGCCGTGCCGGTTTCGTCGGCCCCGATGGCCCGCCTGTTGTCGATGGACGCGTTGCGCGGGCTGCCCGCCGGGCCCGGTCGGATACGGGTCGAGCTGACCGGGGACCGTTGGCTGGCCGGCACCCACCTGCTGGACGGCACCACCGGAGCGTTGGAACTGGTCGACGACACCACCGGCCGTACGCCGACCGCCACCCTCACCGCGGCCGGGCTCTCCGCCCTCGCGTACGGGGTGCTGGACCCGGCCGAGCTGCCGTTGCGGGGCCTTGGTGAGGTGCCGGCGGACGCCGCCGCCGAGCTGCGCGGCATCTTCCCCCGCCGGGTGCCGTACCTCTTCGCCGACTTCTGAGTCTTCCTCACGACCGGGTTTGTCGGCCCGGCGGCCGTGGGTAGTTCCCCGCGAATGCCGGAGTGGTTACAGGCGGGTGGGTGGGGGCTGCTGGCCGGATCGGCTCTGCTGGTTGGAGCGGCGATCGGCTGGTTCGCGCGGGTGCCGCAGCGCCTCATCGCGTCGATCATGGCGTTCGGTGCGGGGGTGCTGCTCTCCGCCGTGTCGTTCGAGTTGATCGCCGAGGCCCACGCGCAGGGTGGGCTGCTGCCCACCGCGCTCGGCGCGGCCGCCGGCGCGGTCGTCTACACGGCGGCCAACCTGGCGCTCGCTCGGCACGGCGCACGGCACCGGAAGCGGTCCGGTGACCAGCAGCCCTCCGAGAACGAGAAGCCCGGCTCCGGGTCGGCGATCGCCGTGGGCGCTCTGCTCGACGGCGTACCGGAATCGGTGGTGATCGGTGCGAGCCTGCTCAGCGGCGGCGCGGTCAGCCTGGTCACGGTGGCGGCGGTCTTCCTCAGCAACGTCCCGGAAGGGCTGTCCAGCGCGGCCGGCATGCGCCAGGCCGGCCGAACCCGGCGGTACGTCTTCCTGCTCTGGACCGGGATCGCCCTGATCAGCGGAATCGCGGCGCTGCTCGGCAACACGCTGCTGGGCGGTGCTCCGCCGGAGGTGCTGGCCGGGATCACGGCCCTGGCCGCCGGCGCGATCCTCGCGATGATCACCGACACCATGGTTCCCGAGGCGTTCGAGGAGGCCCACCTGCTGGTCGGCCTGATCACGGTCGCCGGTTTCCTGACCGCGTTCGCCCTGTCCCACGCCTGATGATGCCGTCTTAGCGGCGCATTAAACCGGCACGGCGGATTCGTCGTGACACCGGCACGGCTCCTAGCATCACGGGGTGCGCATGACGTCGCTTGCCGCCCTGCTCGTCCTCGGTGTCGCCACCGCGACCCTGCCCGCCTGCGCGGCCGACGACCCGGCGCCCGCCTTCCAGTCCGGCTCGTCCGCCGCGCCGACGGCAGTGGCGACCGGCGACCAGAGTGCCTCGCCGGAGGCCCGTGACGGCCTCGGCGGCCCGGGCGCCAGCGCCAGCCCCAAGCCCGCCGAGAAGGTCCTCGCGGCCGGAAACCCGAACGGCAAGGCCAGCGTGCCGGCCGAGGGGCGGGCGGTGGACACCTCGAAGCCGACCCGGACCATCGGCACCGGCACCCCGGCCAGCTGCACCTCCGCGGCGGTCGTGAAGGCCGTCGCGGCGGGCGGTGTCATCACGTTCAACTGTGGTCCGGCACCGGTGACGATCAAGATGGCCGCCACCGCGAAGGTGCGCAACGCCAACGGGCCGAAGGTCGTGCTGGACGGCGGAGGCACTGTCACGCTGAGCGGCCAGGGCCAGCGCCGCATCCTCTACATGAACACCTGCGACGAGGCGCAGGGTTTCACCACCTCGCACTGCCAGAACCAGGATCACCCGCAGCTCACCGTGCAGAACCTGACGTTCGCCGACGGCAACTCCACCGGCGAGAAGGCCGAGGGCGGCGGCGGTGGGGCGATCTTCGTACGTGGCGGTCGGTTCAAGGTGGTCAACTCACGTTTCGTCCGCAACCGCTGCGACCGCACCGGCCCCGACCTCGGAGGCGCGGCCATCCGGGTGCTGAGCCAGCACGAGAACAAGCCGGTGTACGTGGTGGGCAGCACCTTCGACGGCGGTTCCTGCTCGAACGGAGGGGCGCTGAGCAGCATCGGCGTGTCGTGGGTGGTGCTGAACAGCCTGCTCAAGAACAACGAGGCGATCGGCAACGGGGCCAACCCGGCCAAGTCCGGCACGCCGGGCGGCGGCAGCGGCGGCGCGATCTACTGCGACGGCAACGAGTTCACCGTACGGATCGCCGGCACGATCATCGAGAACAACAAGGCCAACGAGGGCGGCGGAGCGATCTTCTTCGTGAGCAACAACCGCACCGGCACGATGCGGATCGAAGGCTCGACCCTGCGCCGCAACCCCAGTGGCAAGTTCGAGACCCGAGGCTTCCCCGGCATCTTCTTCCTGGGCGCCCGCAACCCCACAGTCACCGGCTCCAAGCTCTCCTAACCCCCGCGCCGTCCGTGCCCCGTGCCGCGCCGTGTGCCCGCGCCGCCCGCCTGCGCCGGTGATCAAGAGGTTTCGGTCACCGGGGCGGCGATTTCTGACCGAAAGCTCTTGATCAACGAGCCCGCGGGGTGAGGGTCAGTAGGGGTTGCCCTGGCCTGGTGGGCGGGCGTGGAGGAGGGCGGCCGGGCGGCCGGGCAGATCCCGTGCGCCGGACATCGGTGGGCTTGCCGTGTGGTCGCCGTCGGCCATGCCGGCGAAGAGTTCCTTGAGGGCCGCCAGAGCACTGACCTTGGGCCGCCAGCCCAGCTCGGTCTCCGCGCGCTCGCTGGACATCAGCGGGGCGTTCAGACCCAGCTCCACCCAGCCCGCGTCGACCGGTTGCAGCCGCGCCCGCCAGCTCAGCGCCGCCGCCACCCGCAGCACCGGCGCGGCGACCGGCACCGTCCAACCGTGGAAGTGCCGGGCCACCAGCTCCGGCGTCAACACCGGGTCCGCGGCGACGTTGAAAGCGCCGCGCGCATCACCCAACACCGCCCGGGTGTACGCATCAGCGACGTCGTCGGCGTGTACCGCCTGCATCCGCAACCGCCGGTTCGTCGGCACCAACGGAATCCGACCGAAGCGCAGCAGCCGTACCGGCGCCAGCGGGCCGAGGAAGTAGCGGGTAATCTCCACACCGGCGGCCCGCTGGAAGATCAACCCGGGTCGCATCCGCACCACCCGTAGCGTCGGGTGCTCCCGCTCGACCTCGTCCAGCAGTGCCTCCACCTCCGCCTTGTGCTCGCTGTACGACGAGCCGGGCACACCTGTGGCCGGCCACCGCTCGCTGATCGGGTGGTCCTTCGGGCCGGGCGCGTAGGTGCCGACCGACGAGGCGTACACCAGGGCCGGCACCCCGGCCCGGACCACCGCGTCGATCACCGCCCGGCTGCCGTCGACGTTGGTCCGCCGCAGCACCCGCTGGTCATGACTGGGCTGGATCTGCCAGGCCAGGTGCACCACAGCGTCCGCTCCCGCGAACACCTCGGCCAGCTGCCCCACCGCGCCCGGCGCGCCGATGTCGCAGGAGTGCCACTCCACCTGGTCGTACGGCTCGCCGGCATCCGGGCCGGGCAACCGCCGGACCACCCCGGCCAACTCCACGCCCCGCTCCCGGCGCAGCCGCCGCAGCAACGCCGTACCGACATTGCCGCTGGCCCCCACCACCACGATCCGCATGCCCGACCCCGTACCCGTCCAGCAGCAGCTCAACCACCCGGCGCCCGCGCGGCCCGACCTGTCCGCCGGCGCGGTCCGTGCGCCCGGCGGCTTGATCCACTCGCCTCTCTGAAAGTCGCGGTATCCGGGTGGGCATGACAGCCCGACTTCCGGAAACCCGAGTAAATCAGGGCCGAGAGGAGTGCCGGACCCGCCGTACTTCTCCGTCCCCCGTCGGCGGGTGGTCGCGGCCAGGCAACGCACCCTGACCGGACTCGCCGGTACTTGATCCACTCCACATCCCCGACCTGGCGGTTTCCACCGCCCCGGACACCGCCAGATCGCCGACCTCGTGATGATCAGGATCGCCTGGCGACAGGCATCGACGCCCGGCCGGAAGCCGAGAGCCGGCATCGCGCCCTGTCAGGTAACCTGAGCGCGCGGGCCGCTAGCTCAATGGCAGAGCTGTGGACTTTTAATCCATAGGTTCAGGGTTCGAGTCCCTGGCGGCCCACTCTTCCGCAGGTCAGCGGCACCGTCCGAGGATCGCTAAAGTCGCGATCTTGGCGGACGTAGCAGCGAATGCTCGGGCTAACGCCCAGGGCCTCCGCCGCACCCGAGGTCAGCGAGCGTCGAGGTGCGCGCGGGCGCGCATCAGCGCGAATCCGAGAAGGTTCGGGCCGCGCCACCGAGCAGGGTCCTCGGCACGCGGATCCGTGGCCGCCAGTCCGATGCCCCAGACGCGATCCAGAGGGCTGGCTTCGACAAGTACCCGGTTGGCCGTGCGGGACAGGTACAGCCCGAGGTCGGGATGCTGGCTGAACTTCGCCACGTTGCCGGCGACGACCAGGTCGAAGCGGTGTGCATCCCAGATGGCCTGATCGAAGTCGCGTACCTGCCGGCCCAGGGCCTTGACCGCGTTCGGGTGCGACGCCGTCACCATCCGGGAGGCGATCGCTTCGTCACCGAACAGACGAGCCTTGCCGACCATCATGTAGTGCTCGGCCGTCGGGTAGCGGACGCCGTCCACAGTGAACGGGGCCGGCCACCACTGGCTCAGGCACCCCGAGCCGATGCTGCCGTCGGGTTGGGGCTGGTGGCCCCAGAAGAACAGGTACTTGGGACGCCCACCATCGGCAACCAACGCCTGCAGTGCGGGCAGGTCGTACGGCAGGGAATCCGTCTCGGGCACGTCCAGCAGGGTGCCAGACGCGTGCGCTCAGGCACCAGTGGGTTCGCGACTGCCGAGACGGGAGTGCGACGGCCTGACGAATCGGCGATCGTGGCTGCTGAGGCGGTCCACCGGTCCGGCTGCGCGCAGGACGACATCGAGCGCCAGGTCGGGGTCCGCTACGTAGGCTCCGCTGGCCCAGGCTGCGTTCGACTCGATCACGGCCCAGCGACCGTCGATGACCCCCACGTCCACCACGATGGCGGTGGGCAGTGTGTGACCGACACTGGCCAGCAGGTCTGCTCCGAAGGCGAGTGCATCGGCGGACGGAGGTCCGAGAAGCAGCCTTCCCCGCTCGGCGTACTGGCTGCCGACCTGAACCGCGCCGTCGAGCAGGTGCAGCCGGTACTCGGCGGTGAAATCGACGATGTCGCTGACGAGTACGGGTGTCCGCCGGTCGATGGCGTCGGGGCCGGGCAGGCGGGACCCGTCTGTGTAGATCATGGCCTTGATGTTCTTGTCGTTCGGCGACTTGACGAATGCCGGTCGACGGAGTTCGTAGGCTTCCCCGAGCGTGACCAGGGTGATCTCTCGGCGTGTGAGCTCCCGGGGCAGTCGGGCCAGCCAGTCGTGGGGAGCCTCCAGCGGGGCGATTCCGAGCAGTGGAGCGACGACGTCGGCGAAGGTCGGGCCGGCATGCAGGTGGTCGGCTCGCAGACCAGCGGGCACGTCGAAGGTGGGTAGCTGCACGGTGCGAAGCCCTCGCCGCTCCGCGGCGTCGCGCAATGTCAGAGCGGATGCGGTCAGACGCGGTGGCAGGACGAGTGTCACGGACGGAATCATGTCGTACCGGGTGGCCGGGCGCCGCAGGCTGAGGGCCCGAGCTGTGCTCCGCGCCCCGAACGTTCGCTTGCTTCGGAGCCTGGCGCCCAGGGCCGACGCAGTTATCCTCTTCAAGTGCCGGCCCGTGGAGATCGTTGACGCGGTGGCGGCACTGCGAAGGGACTATCGACATGCCCCGTGTGGTACCGGCGGTCAACCGCGCACTCGACGTCCTCGAACTGTTCGTGGACTGCCCTGAACTGTCGGCCCGCCAGGTGATGGAGCGGCTCGACCTCCCCCGCACCACCGTCCACGAGCTGCTCGTCACTCTTGAGGCTCGCTCGTACCTGATCTCCGTACCGGGCCAGCCGGTGCGTTATCGGCTCGGCATGCCGCTGTTCCAACTCGGCGCGGCGTTCGCCGGCCGGCTTGATCTGGTCCGTGAGGCGCAGTGCGTCGCGCGGGACGTGGCCGCAGCGTGCGACGAGGCGGTCCACGTGGCGGTACTCGACGGCGCGGATGTCATCTACCTCGTCAAGTTCGACAGCACGCACCCGGTTCGGATGGTCTCCGCGGTCGGGCGGCGGCTGCCGGCCCACTGCACGGCGGTCGGCAAGATCCTGCTGTCCGACCTCGATCCGGCCGGCCTGGACGCCGTCCTGACCAACGGCGCCCTGCCCGGGATGACGCCGGCCAGCATCACCGACCCGGAGCGCCTACGCGCACATCTCGCCCGTGTGCGGGCGGACAGCGTCGCCGTGGACATCGGGGAGTCCGACACGGCCATGCGCTGCGTCGCCGCGGCGATCCGAGACCACTCCGGTGCGACCATCGCCGCGATGAGTCTGTCCGCGCCGATCATCCGCTGGACAGCCCAGGCGTACCGGGAGTGGACCGAGCTGGTTCGCGAGGGCGCAGCCACGTTGTCCACCCGGATGGGCTACCGGGCCTTGCCTCGATAGCCAACCTCCCGTTTTCGGTTCGAAACATCATCGAAACATTGACATTCTTCTCAGAGCTGTTCTAGCGTCGCGTCCACTTGATGCGGTATTTCGAACTGAGTTCGAAATTTCGAACGGCGGTGGTCCCGTGGCCCGACCGAACTGGAACATCAGCGCCCCCTTCTCGGCCTGGTCGCCGATCGCCACAACGCACTGACCGATGCGGGCGACGCGCATCCGTGGTCGCCGTCATGAAGACACACCTGTTGCACGGGCTACGCCCTCGGCGTGCCGTGCCGCAGGGACTTGAGGGAGGCGAATGTCCATGGGATACAACCCAGCCTGGTCACGACGCGGCTTTCTGGGGATGGGGGTGGGGGTACTCGGCGCAGCCGGTCTGGCCGCGTGTGGAGGCGAGTCCGACTCGCCCCCCAAGGTGCAGCCGGAGGTTCCGCAGGAGCTGATCGACGCCGCGGCGTCGATGAAGGGCTCCTCGATGGGGATGCTGTCGCAGAAGCTGTATTCGACGGCGGCGAACGAGGCCCTCGACGGCTCGATCAAGAAGTTCGCCGACACCACCGGGACGAAGATCGAGAACAGCCTGGTCCAGGCCGACGCCGGTGACGTCGTGGCCAAGATCCACGCCGAGGTCGAGGGCGGGGTGGCTCGCGACCTCGCGTTCATGACCGACTCACGCTTCGTCGCGCAGTTCCAGGCGCTGGGTGACCTGGAGGACGTGACGGACGTCGTCCAGGCACTGACGGCCAAGTACGGGGAGCCCTGCGCCGAGGCCAAGAACTTCTGCGTCTTCGACGGCAAGTGGTTCGCGATCCCGTACCACTTCATCGGGATCGGGTCCTTCCTGCGCAAGGACTGGATGCAGGACAAGGGCATCACTCCGAAGGACATCTACAGCTGGGAGGAGCTGCGGGACCTCTGCCTGGAGATCTCCGATCCGGCCAAGCGTCGGTTCGGCTGGGGCATGACGGTGAACCGATCCGGTGACGGCAACGGCATGATCGAGGCGTTGATCAACGCGTACGGCGGGTCGATCGCCTCCAACGACGGCCGGAAGGTCACGTTCAACTCCCCCGAGACGGTGCAGGCCGTCACCTTCCTGGGCGACATCTACACCAACGAGAAGTACAAGCGGATGCTGCCGCCGGGCATCGCGAGCTGGACCGACACCAGCAACAACGAGAACTGGCTCGCCGGGATCCTCGGCTACACCCGCAACCAGTTCAGCGTCTACGCGGACTCCCGGACCAAGAAGAACCCGGTGCACGCGAACACCCACGTGTTCTCTGACTGCATCGGACCGGCCACCAACAACCCCCTGCTGCTCGGCCAGTCGCAGGGCTTCGTCGTCTTCAAGGGCGCCAAGAACCCCGGGCTTGCCAAACTCCTGGCGCAGTACCTGGTCAGCGCGCCCGCGCTGCTCGGCGTCGCGAAGGAGGCTCCCGGCCTGGTCATGCCCGCCTGGGAGAAGGTCTGGGACGCCGACCCGTTCTTCACCAGCGGCGACCCGGCCTTCCCGATGCTGCGCAAGATCACTGAACTGAAGCTGCCGTTGAACACGAAGAACGGCCTGGCCTTCCCGCAGAAGGCCAGCGCCGGCCAGCAGGCCGTCGGCTCGGCCTACGTCCTCACCGACATGATGCAGCAGGTCGTGCAGGGCACCGCGCCGGCGCAGGCCGTGACGACCGCGCACGCGAAGATGGTGCAGATCTTCAACCAGCAGGGGCTGCCGCAGTGAGCTCGGTCCGTCCTGCGCGGGTCCCGACGGCGAGGAAATCCCCGCCGTCGGGACCCGGCTCTCTCACCATGATGCAGCGGCGGCTGGGGCGTGACTGGCGGCTGGCGACACTGTTCCTGGCACCGATGGCCCTGCTGGTCGGCGCGCTCGTTCTCGTGCCGATCGCCAGGTCGATCCTCACCAGCACCACCGAACGGCACGGGCAGGACACCGTGTTCGTCGGCCTGGACAACTACCTCGCGCTCATCGGCGACGACCAGTTCCACACGGGCGTGGTGAACTCGTTCGTCTTCACCGCGTACGCCGAGATCTTCAAGGTTGTGCTGGGTTTGTCCGCGGCCCTGCTGCTGCATCATCGCCGTCGCGGGCGGGCCCTGCTGACCGGGCTGCTGCTGGTGCCGTGGGTGGTGCCGACGGTGGTGACGGCGTTCAGCTGGCGCTCCCTGCTCGACCCGATCTTCGGCAGCGTCAACACGCTGCTCACCGCAACCGGAATCGGGCCGTTGCTGGCCAGCGCACACCTGGTCGACAGCTGGCCGGCGGGTTGGCTGTCCGACCCGGAGCTGGCCATGCCGTCGGTGATCCTCGTCAACGTCTGGAAGGGGGTGCCGTTCTTCACCGTGTGTTTCCTCGCGGGGTTGAAGGCCATCCCGGCGGACCTCTACGAGGCGGCGACCATCGACGGCGCCTCGTCGGTGCAGCGGTTCATGAACGTGACGCTGCCCGGGCTGCGTCACGTGCTCACCGTGACGGTGACCCTGTCGTCGATCTGGACGTTCAACAACTTCGACCTCGTCTGGCTGCTGACGCAGGGCGGCCCGGGCGACGTGACAGCGCCGTACGTGCTCATCGCCTACTCGAAGGCGATCCTGCAACTGCAGTACGGCGCCGGCGCGGCGGTCACGCTCGTCATGCTGCCGGTCATCGGCGGGCTGGTGTTCGTCCTGGTCAGGTTGTTGCGCCAGGACACCAACATCAGACTGCCCCGACAACGCCAGGCGGCGTGGCGGATCGGGGCGCGGCGGTGGGCCGGGACGGTGCGGAAGGCGCTGCCGTGGGTCGTCACCGCAGTGGTCACCGGTCTGCTCTTCTGGGCGTCGCCGGAGATCTTCTGGAAGGCGGCGGTGGTCCTCGGGGTGATTCTGCTGATCGCGGTGGCGGTCGGCCGGGTGGTCTCGACCCTGCAGTCCCGGGGCGGTCGACGGTCGTCGTCAGCGGTGTCGGGTCTGGGGTCCTGGGTCGCGCTGGCCGGGTTGCTCTTCTTCGTGCTGGGCCCGCTGTACTGGATCGCCGTCACGGCCTTCAAGTCCGAGGGCCAGGTCGTCATGCGCACCGATGACCTGTGGCCGACGCCGTGGACCCTGGAACAGTTCGGTGCCCTGTTCGCCAACCAGCCGTTCGGCCGCTGGTATCTCAACACCCTGCTGGTGTCCGCGGCGTCCACCGCGGTGGCGCTGATCTGTGCCGCCCTGGCGGGCTACGCACTGGCCCGGCTGCGGTTCCGCGGAGCGCAGGGCTTCACCGTCACGGTGCTGCTCACCTACGTGATGCCGGGCGCGCTGCTGTTCATCCCGCTGTACCAGATGCTCATCGGCGCGCGGCTCACCGACTCGTTGTGGTCGCTGGTGGTGACGTACCCGACCTTCACACTGCCGTTCGCCACCTGGCTGCTGGTCGGTTACTTCTCGTCGATCCCCATCGAGCTGGAGGAGGCCGCGCTCGTCGACGGCTGCACCCGCATCCAGGCGTTCGGCCGGGTGGTGCTGCCACTGGCCAAGCCAGGGCTGCTGGCGGTCGCCCTCTTCACCCTGACCAACGCCTGGAACGAGTTCCTGTTCGCCTTCGTGTTCATCACGAAGGACGAGTACAAGACGCTCCCCGTCGGGATGCAGTCGATGATCGCCGGAGACGTCGTCCCACAAGGACAACTCGCCGCGGCGTCGCTGCTCGTCAGCATCCCAGTCGTGGTCATGTACGCCCTCGGGCAGCGCTTCCTGACCGAAGGTCTCACCGCGGGCGCGGTGAAGGGGTGAGCCGACGGGCCGCTGGTGCCGATCGCGCACCAGCGGCCCGACAACGGACCGTCCCCACGACAGCTCCGGCAAGCGTCGGGTCAACCAGTGACTCGGACCGCTTCCACATCTGCCGCGATCATCGAGAAGACGGCCATGTCATGTGCCTTCTCGCCATCCCAATCGGCCATTCGCAGGGTGCCCTCCCGCTGGTATCCGGCCCTCTCCGCGACCCGCAGGGAAGCGATGTTGTCGAGCCGGGCGCGCAACTGGATACGGCGCATTCCACAATCGGTGAGCGCCCATCGGCCGACCTCGCGGGCGGCCGTGGTCGCGTAACCCCTGCCGCGACGACTGGCCCGCACCCCGTAGCCGATTTCGCCGCGTCCGGCCCTCCAGTCGATGTCCCGCAACCCGATGCTGCCAACGATCTCGCCTTCGGCCGTGTCCACCATCGCCAGACGCACACCGTCGCCGGCCAGCCGTTGGCGCGACAACCCGGTCAGCCACTCGTCCACGTCGGCGACGGTTTGCGGCGAGCCTGGCGGCAGTCCGCTCCGATCATCGGCGGCCACGAACGCCGCCAGCTGGGTGGCGTCCTGCGGGCCGAACTCACGGATCTCCAGACCACCCGAAATGATCTTCACTGGTGCGAACATGGTGGGGAGCGTAGAGCCAGGTCCCAAGTCGTGGCGCACCTTTACCTCGCGGCTGGGAGGGGAACGGGTGCCGGGACGCGTGGCCGCCATGAATACGGTGCGCTCACGCGGTCTCGGTTCCGGTCTGTGCCCGGGTGTAGGTAAGGAAGAGAGATCCGCTGTCCAGAACTGTGTGGTCGGTCAGACGCCAGGTGCGAGGCGCGAAGACGGCCTCGCGACCGAACAGCGGAATACCAGCGCCGACCGTCAGCGGAGCGAGCTTGACGATCAACTGGTCGATCTCCGGGTAGAGGGCCCCGGCCAGGGCACCACCGCCGATCACCCAGATGTCCTTGCCGTCGTGGCGCTTCAGCTCTCGTACCGTGGCAATGGGGTCCTCGGCCATGACCTCGACGGCCGGGTCCGGGCTCTCACCCAGCGTGCGGGAGAACACCAGGTGGCGCAGGTGCGGGTAGGCGTCGGTGACACCGGCCTTCAGCCCCACCTCGTAGGAGTGACGGCCTTCCAGGACGGTGTCGAACCGACTGCCCGCGTCGGTGATGCCGATCGCCTGCCGGGCCGGGCCCGGCAGGGTCTCCGGGTACTCGGCGACGAGGTGGTGCAGGTAGTCGTCCGGGATGGGCCAGAAGCCGTCCGGGCCGGTGGGGTCGGCGCCATCGGGGCCGGCGATGAATCCGTCCAGGGTGACCGCGACGTAGTAGACGAGCTTGCGCACGAGTATCTCCTTGCTCCGGTGCCGGATCCTGTTCTCGATCCGACAAGCTCAGCCTGCTCGGAGACGTGCCCGTTCGCAAGATCGTTTTGTTGCAGGCCCGGAACTCGGAGCCGTCAGGATCCCCATTGCCTGTCCATGCCCTCCACCACTCGGCGTTCTCGCCGGCATTCAGGATCCCGGGTACGGCTCGGGCGGCACCCTGGCGAGCAGCGCCGACAAAACCCGACAGTCCAGCGCGTGCAGATAAGACATTCAAACGGATCGCAAGCCTAATAAAACGGCCCTATGGCGGGCGAATTCGTTTGTCGGCTACGGCTACTCTCGGCGCGCATCCATTCAGGATTCATTGACTCACGGGGAGAGCAGATGAAGCCTTGGCACCTACGCTCGCTCGTCGCAACCGTGGCGGTTGCCGCGATTGCCCTGTCGATCACCAGTCCGGCGGTAGCGGCACCCGCGACCAGTCCGGTGCTCGACATCGCGTCCATCGCCTTCGACAGTACGCAGGTCGACGTCACCGAGAACTACGCGACAGTAAATCTCAACTGGACGATCACCAACCGCTCCACCAAGGCCCGGGGGATCAGCGGCGCTGTTGAACTGCGGCAGTTCGCCGGCAACGAGCAGATCGGCCAACCCCGCACGGTCAGCTACAACCTGGACTGGGGCCGGGCACAGGTCGGGGGTTCGGGGACAGCCCAGGAGTCCACCTACGCCTACCAATTCACGGTCCCGCGCTACGCGCCTGTGGCGGAGACGGTCTGGCGGGTCACCAAGGTGACCATCGCCGACGATGTCGCGCACGCCCGCACGGTGCGCAACCCGGGCCCGGCCGCGCTCACCGTCGCCCAGATCGTCGACGCCGAAGGGCCGGTCGCCGAGCAGTTGTACTTCGACTTCGACCAACCTCGCAGCTTCTACGACGACGGTTCCGGGGTGACGCTGCGCTACGCGGTGTACGTCGTCGACAACTCCGGCTTCAAGAAGGGAAAGCTCACCCTCACCGGCCCGAACGGCACGCGGGTCAGTGGCACCTTCCAGCTCACCCAGGACGGGTCGCAGTGGTCCTGCAACGGCCAGGTCGCCTGGGACCCGACGTGGGTGACGTGCTCCGTCCCGGTCACCGTGCCGGCCGGCTCACCGTCCGGCACCTGGCGGGTCTCCCGGCTCGACCTGACCGACAGTTGGGGCAACACCCGGACCGACACGTCACCGGAAGGAGCGGCTCCGGTCCAGGTGAGCCGCAACGAGGTGCTCAGCGCGTCGAACTTCGCTCTGACCAAGACGGAGGTGAACAACTGGCGCGGTCCGGCCTCGACGGCACTCACCTTCCGGCCGCAGGGCGTGGTTGGTGGCCTGACCTCGGTCGACGTCGAATTGTCGTGGTGCTCCCAGTCGTCACACACCCCGGTGGTCGGTGACGACGGATCAGCCTCGGTAGAGATCGTCCTCCACTCCTCCTGGATGAGCTCCTGCTCGGTCAACGGGGTCAGGCTGACCGACGGGGCGGGCAACGTCGCCCTCTACGGCGCGGCGTACGGTGCTCCCGACCTCGGCCTCACCGTCACCCGGGTGAAGGACGAGAAGGCGCCGGTCGTGCTCTCGGCGACGCTACCCAAGGCGACGTGGACGCAGCAGGAGACCGAGGACGCCTGGGGGCTCGGCTTCGACGTCACTGTCGAGGTGGACGAGTTCGCCAAGATCCAACAGTTCAGCGCGACGATCTACGACAGCAACGGGGAGCCGAAGGGCGGGATGTCCGGCGGTGAGCACGACGACGGCACCGGCGTCTTCCATCTCGCGGTGTCCACCGGCCGAATGGAGCCGGGGCAGTACACGATCGGATTCTCGCTGACCGACGAGGCCGGAAACGACAGCGCTTGGGGCTATCCGAACAACGCCGGCACCCCGATTCCGAACGGTCCGCTGGTCCTGACCGTGGTGCCCGACTGACGTCCCGGTCCGGCCCGGCCCGATGGGTCGGGCCGGGCCGCCGCCCGGTTTCGCGCGCCGTGGCCGTGTCGGTCCGGGTCGGCGCCGGGGCCCGGCCGTGACGGCAGCGCGTTCCGCAGCCACCCGCAGACTGCAATGCTGGCCCCTGCGGCACCTACGCGCCGGCCCGTCGGCGGTAGGACATGATGCCGGCGTGGTCCAGGACGACCACCACGAGCACCACTGCGGTGGCGACCGCGCTGATCGCGAGCAGCGGCATCCGCATGAGCCCCGCCGCAGCCCCCAACACGAACAGGGCCCCGACCCGCGGCCAGGAAAGCCGTCGGTGGATCGCCACCGAGAAGAGGATCCGCCCGACGAGGAACAGCGTCGGACCGCTCAGGATGACGACGACAGCGGTCAGGTCACCGGTCCGCGAGGGGTGGGCGATGCTCAGTTCGGCGCCGACGGCGGTGACGACCAGCCCGGCGATCATCACCAGGTGCACGTATCCGGTGACGACGCCGAGCCGGGACGGGTCGGCGTGTTCGATGGCCGGGCCGAGGCGTTGGCCGGCGGGTGTGACGTAGAGCAGACCGATCAACACAGCGGTGGCGAAGACCAGCAGGAAGGCGGCGGTCTGCGGGAGGTGGAGGTCGGTGCCGGCGTACGAGAGGCCGGCGACCAGTACCAGTTCACCGAGCGCGATGATCATGATTTGTTGGTACCGCTCGGCGAAGTGCTCACCGGCGAGGTGCAACTCCTGTTGGCGGGTCCGGCCCATCAGCGGCGTGGGCCAGCCCAGTCGAGGGCCGGTGAGATCCAGGGCGAGGGCGAGCAGCCAGAGCGGCACCCGCCAGTCCGGCAGGAGCCCACCAGCCAGCCACGGTACGGCGGAGACGCTGAACCAGCAGAGGATCCGCAGCGTCCGGCGCTGCCTCGGATGACCACGTAACGCGAAGGTGGTGACCACACCCCGGGCGATGTGCACCGAGACGTACGCACCGGCGAAGAGCAGACCCCTCCCGTCCAACGCCTGCGGTATCGCCACCCCGACCAGCAGGGCGCCCAGCGCCGACGCGACCAGCAACCACCGCACCGCGGGGCTCTCCGGGTCGTACCAGTCAGCGAACCAGGTCGTGGGCACCCAGATCCACCAGATCCCGGTCAACAGCAGGGCGGTCCGCAGCGCGCCGGCCACGGTGAGGTCGTGCAGCAGGTGCTCGGCCAACTGGCTGAGGGCCAGCACGAACGCCAGGTCGAAGAAGAGCTCCAGGAACGAGGCGCTCAGTGGCGAGTCGCTGCCCCGCAGCAGCCGGTCACCTCGGCTCGCCATCGGCGCTCCCCCCGGTGGCACACACGCCCTGCGTCCGTCGTACCACCCGAAGCCGGCCGCCGGAGGCGAAAGTGGGGTCAGCGGCGGACGCCGACCCCCGCGTACCCGTGTGCGTCCACGGTCTCCGGCTCACCATCCGGTCGCCACCGGGGGGTGGCGACCAGGCCCGGCTCAACCAGGTCGTACCCGGCGAAGAAGCGTGCCGTCTCGGCGCGCGTGCGGGGCACCAGTGGGGCGCTGCTGTTGCGATAGACGGCCTGGCCGCGCTCAGCCAGCGCCGGCGGGATGCCGTCCAACGTCAGGTGGGACACCACCAGGTGACTGCCGGGCGCGGTGGCGTCGCGCAGCCGGGCGACCGCCGCCCACGGGTCGTCGTGGTCCGGCACGAAGTGCAGCACCGCAAGAAGCAGCACCGCCACCGGCTGGTCCAGGTCGAGGGTGGCCCGCACATCCGGGTGGGCCAGCAGCTCGTCCGGCCGTCGCAGGTCGCCCTGAAGAACCGCAGTGCTGGGTACGCCTGCCAGCAACTGCCGGGCGTACGTGACGGCCACCTCGTCGTAGTCGACGTAGACCACCCGCGCGTCGGGTGCCACGGCACGAACCACCTCGTGCACAGCGTCCTGGGTGGGCAGCCCGGCTCCGATGTCCAGGAACTGCCGGACGCCCTGCTCGGCGGCGTACCGGACGGCCCGGCGCAAGAAGTGCCTGTTGGTCTGTGCGGCGACCCCGGTCTCCGGGAAGATCTCCAGCACCCGGTCGGCGGCGGCCCGGTCGGCCGGGAAGTTGTGGCTCCCCCCGAGGAAGTAGTCGTACATCCGGGCGACGTTGGGTGTGGTGGTGACGTCAGGCGCCGGCTGGTCGGTCATGTGAGATCCCTTCGGCGGAGGTGGATCTCGATGTCTAACACCCGCGGCGACGACTCGCTGCCCCCTCGTGTCGTTGATCCGGCAGCGCCCATGGTCGTCGCTGACCACGGTGGGGGCACCGACTCAACGAGGAGGTAAGCCGATGACCGCTCAGCGCGAAACCGTGCAGGTCGACCACGACCTGTTCCGCGCCGTGTACGACTCGCCCGCGTCACTGCCCGGCCGACACCGCTGGACCACCCCGGAGGCGGACGTCCGGCGGTTGGAGAAGCTGCTCGGCATGCCGGCGCGCAGCATCGGGGCGCCGCTCTGGGTCAGCGGCGACGAACCGGACTGCCCGAAGTGCGGCCGGCGGGTCACCTGGTACGACATCGTCTCGTCGGCGCTCTCCGGGCTGCACGACAAGGCCATGATCGCCACGGTCATCCTTGGCGAGCGCAAGTACGTCAACACCGAGATCCCCGATGCCATCGCCGGCGTGCGCTGCTCCGACTGCCACACCGCGATCGACGGCCTGCGCAGCTTCAAGTGCCACAACTGGGCGTACGCCTTCGAGGCGCTGGAGGCCGTCCGCGAGCGGATGGCCGGCGGTCCCGTGCCGGCCTGAGCCGGGTGGCTCAGTCGGCCGAGCGGCGGGTGGGGCGGCGGCCGGGCGGGGAGGCTGGTTCCGGCCCGGGGTCGGGCACCTGCGGCATCGGCACGGTGACCGCCTCGGCACCGGTGATCCGTATCGACTCGCCGTGGTGCCACACCTCGACCTCGGTGTCGGAGGCGGCGTCGGGCAGTTCGTAGCGGGCCTCGGTGGGAGTCAGCGTGACCCGCAGCCGGTGGCCGCGCCACCGCAGGCTGAACGCCAACCGGTCGATCCGACGCGGCAGCCGCGGGTCGAACGAGAGCACCCCGCGGTCGTCACGCAGCCCGCCGAAGCCCTGCACGAGTGCCAACCACGCGCCGGCCAGCGAGGCCAGGTGCAGTCCGTCGGCGGTCTTGTCGCCCAGGTCCGCCAGGTCCTGGAGGACCGACTCGGCGAACAGGTCGTACGCCAGATCCAGGTGTCCGACCTCGGCGGCCAGGACGGCCTGCGGCGCGGCCGACAGCGACGAGTCGCGGACCGTTCGGGCCTCGTAGTAGGTCAGGTTGCGGGCCTTCTCCGCGGCGGTGAACTCACCGGGGCAAAGCTGCATGGCGAGCACCAGGTCGGCCTGCTTCACCACCTGCTTGCGGTACAGCTCCAGGTACGGGAAGTGCAGCAGCAGCGGGTAGTCGTCCTCGCCGGTGTTCGCGAAGTCCCACTCGGGCTGCTCGGTGAAACCGGCGGCCTGCTCGTGCACCAGGCGCTTGTCGTCGTACGGAACGACCATCGCGTCGGCGGCGGCCCGCCAGCCGACCACCTCGTCGTGGTCCACGCCGAACCGGCCGGCCAGATCGGGGTGACGCTCGGCGGCGTCCGCCGCGCCCCGCAGGTTGCGCTTCGCCATCAGGTTGGTGAAGACGTTGTCGTCGACCAGCGCGGCGTACTCGTCCGGGCCGGTCACCCCGTGCAGGTGGAAGTCGCCGGTGTCGGACCAGTGGCCGAAGCCGTGCCAGAGCCGGGCCGTCTCCACCAGCAACTCCAGCCCCGCGTCGGCGAGGAAGCGCTGGTCGTCGGTGGCCGCCAGGTAGCGCAGCACCGCATCGGCGATGTCGGCGTTGACGTGCAGCGCGGCCGTGCCAGCCGGCCAGTAGCCGGAGCACTCCCGGCCGCCGATGGTGCGCCACGGGAAGGTGGCGCCGGTCAGCCGCAGCTCGCGGGCCCGCTCCCGGGCCTCCGGCAGGTGCGCGTGCCGCCAGGTCAGCGCCGAACGGACCACCGCCGGGGCCAGGTAGGTGAGCACCGGCAGGACGTAGCTCTCGGTGTCCCAGAGGACGTGCCCGTCGTAGCCGTTGCCGGTCAACCCCTTGGCCGAGATCGTCCGGTCCGAGTCCGGCCGACCGGCCTGGATCAGGTGGAACATCGCGAACCGAACCGCCTGCTGAAGCTCCTGATCGCCGTCGAGCTGCACGTCGGCGACCTGCCAGGCCGCGTCCAGGGCGGCACGCTGGTCAGTCAGGAGTGCGTCGAAGCCGTCCGCGCGGGCCGCGTCCGCCTCGGCGGAGACCAGGGCGGCCAACTCGTCGACGGGTACGCCGTCGACCGCCGCCCACTCGTACGCGGCGAACTTCGTCAGCCGCAGCCGCTCCCCCGGATGCAGGCGACCCGTCACGGTCAGCCGTACCCGGTCCGGGGTGCAGTCGCCGGTGGTGGTGACCGTGTCCGGCCCGTCCACGAGGTGACTGACCGCGACCGCCACGCGCTGGCCGCTGCGCTCGGTACGGTGCACCAGCACCCCGTCGAGGCCGCTCGCGTCGTACGACTCGGCGGTCAGCGGGTCGGTGGGCACCGAGGCCGCTCGGGGGTCGTCGGAGCGCTCCGGCACCTTCTCGTTGGCCAGCAGGTCCGAGCAGACCCGCAGCTCGACGGGGGCGTCCAGCGCCTCGACCTCGTACCGGACCGCGGCCACCGGTCGGCGCGGCAGGGACACCAGTCTGGTGCTGCGGATCCGCACCCCCTTCCCGGAAGGGGAGATCCACTCGGTGTCCCGACGCAGCACGCCGGTACGCAGGTCGAGCACCCGTTCGTGGCTGCGCAGCGTCCCGGTCCGGATGTCCAGCGGCTCGTCGCCGACCCAGAGCCGAATCAGCGCGGCGTTCGGCGCGCTGATGACCGTGTCACTTTCCCGCGGAAAGGCATACCCCTCCTCGGGGTAGCTCAGCTCGCGTCGCTCGTGCAGGCCGTTGACGTAGCTGCCCGGCATCCCGCACGGCGCGCCCTCGTCCAGGACACCGCGCCATCCGACCCACCCGTTACCCAGCGCGAAGATCGACTCGGTCTCGCCGAGCCGGTCCAGATCGGCCGCCGTACGCCGGATCCGCCACGTTTCGTCGGCCTCCGTCCCGGCAGCGGGCGGCGGTTGGTCGGTGGCCGAACTGGTGTGCACGAAGCCTCCTGTGGATGCCGACGTCCCTGACCAGCCAAGCAGAGCCGGCTGTACGAATGCTGGACGAAGGTCGTGCCGGCGGCCCGACCTTCGACAGCGGCGATGCCCTGTGCCGCGTTCCTAGGGTGTCTCCAAGGTGAACGGGGTATGAACATGGAGTGAGGTGAGGCATGGCCGACAACGGCAGCATTGACGTTCCGGAGATCAGCGCCGAGTGGTACCGCGACGTCGTCGACGCCGCTGCCGCCAGCCCAGAGCCGGTGCAGTGGTTCGTCGGGCACGCGACCGAGGGGGTGATCCTGCTGCTCGGCGCGCTACTGCTGATCGCCGCGCTGGGCCGCCGCTCCGGCGGCCCCCGCGACCGGGCACTCGCCCTGATCTCGCCGCTGCCTGCCCTCCTGGCGTACGTGGGCAGCGAATGGTTCAAGACCGTGGTGGACGAGGATCGCCCCTGCCGGACGGTCGGCCGGGCGATCATCGCGGGTGCCTGCCCACCCCCGGGTGACTGGTCGTTCCCCAGCAACCACGCCACGGTGGCCGGCGCGCTGGCGGTCACCACGCTGTTGCTCTCCCGGCGGCTCGGACTGGTCGCGCTGCCACTGGCCGCGCTCGGCGCCTTCTCCCGGGTCTTCGTGGGGGTGCACTACCCGCACGACGTCATCGCGGGCGTGCTGTTCGGCGCTCTGGTCGCCGTGGTGGCAACCCCGCTGCTGGCCCGACCCACCACCGAGTTGCTGCGTCGCCGCACCCGAACCCCGATCCCCAAGCTGGCCGGCCGCCCGAACCCCTGACCCGCCAGGCGCTGGGGGATCAGAGTGACAGCAGGAGTGCGCCCGCCGTGCCCAGCAGGAGAAACGGGCCAAAGGGCAGATGCGTGTTCCAGTGCGCCCGGCGGGCGGCGAGCAGACCCACGCTCAGCAGCGCGGACAGCCCGAAGGCGAGCAGCAGCCCGAGTACCAGCACCGGCCAGCCGTACCAACCGAGCAGGGCTCCCACGCTGAGCGCCAACTTGGCGTCGCCGAGCCCGAAGCCACGACGCCCGAGCAGCAGCGTGGTGCTGGCGAAGAAGAGCGCCAGCCCGACGCCAGCAATGACCGCCCGCAGCCAGTGCCCCGGCTCGGCGTCGAGCGCGGCGACGCCGAGCAGGAGCCAGGTCCCGGCAGCCGCCGGCAGGGTGAGTCGGTCCGGTAGGCGGTGCACGGCCAGGTCGACGAGGACCGCCGGGATTGTCCAGCCCAGCCACCAGGCCAGCGCCGGCAGCGCCCCGCCCGAGGAGCCGGCCAGAGCGAGCAGCAGCACCACCGCGGCGAGCACTGCCACCTCGACCACGCCGGGAGGCGGGCCGACCCGCGTCCGGCAGCGACCGCACCGGGCCGTCGGACCGAGCGCCGGCCAGGGCCGGGTCAGGCCGATCGGCGCGCCGCAGGCGTCACAGCCGGTCCGGCTGGGCATGCCCGGGGGTACGGCGTAGCGCAGCGCGGCCATCCGCATCAGCGGGACGACCGTGAGGATCGCGAGCCCCGTCGACAGCCGGGTGCGTGCCGCCGCCGAAACGCGGTCCGTCGTGCCGCCGGTCGGTGGGGCTGCCGGGCTCCGATCGGGTGGGTTCTCCCGACCAGGGACGGCTGCCGGGGGGCCGGTCAGCGCCATGTCGCCTCCGCAACGCCCCTGCGCTCCACCGTGAAGGTGAACACGGATCGTGACTGGACGATCGCCACGGTGTGGCGGATGGCGCAGAAAGCGACAGTCTCGCCCGGTCGCCGTGGGGCACCGTCGAGCTGATCCGGGCCGGACAACTCGTCGAACGAGGCGGACCCTCGACAGGCCGGCGACGCCGCTGGGATGCCGGGATCAAGCCGCGATGTCCCACTCCTGGGGACGACGGCGGGGCATCGGCGACCCAGCCCGCCCCGGCGACGCCCGATCTCCGACGGCCCCTCGCCCGGCCATTGCCCGGTGCGCAGTGCGGACACCCACCACCACCACCTGTCATCACTCAGAGTGTTCGGTTGAATTGCCTCTGTTGCATCGGCGAGCGTCAGCCTATGCTCGCCCCTTGGGTGTGACGCAAGCCTCACCTCGACAACCGGAAGACACAGGACCTTGCATTTGTAGAAGATCCGTAACGGTGAATGCAGAAGCGCAATGAACAGCTCCGGATGTGCTGATCCGGGCGCGTTTCCGCATGCCCGACGGCGGTGACCCCTCACCGCTCCGGGCGACCACGAGGAGGCTCGACGGTGCGCGGACGGCAGCTCAGACGAGCGGCAATCTGCCTGCTGGCGGTCGTGGCGGCAGCGCCGCTCACCGCCTGCGCCAACGGACGGGAGTCGGTCGAACGACCGGCGGCACCCCGTGCGGACGAACAACGGACCGATCCCGAGATTGATCGGCAAGCCGCCGAAAAGGCGGCACTTGACGCGTACTCCGGTTATCTCGCAGCCTCGCGGACGGCGAGCGGGCGTAGCGATCCACGGGCGCCGGAACTCACCCGGTATCTCGCTGATCCACTCCTCACTCGGGTCCAATTGTCCATTCGCGACGCTAAGGAGCACGGCGCTATGCGTACCGGGACGGTGAAGTCCGACCCGACCGTGATCGCGGTCAGCCTGGACGCGAAGCCGGCCACCGTGGAGATCCAGGACTGCCTGGACACGACCGGCTACCGGCTGGTCTACGCCAAGGACAAGCGCGTGGTCCCCGGCAGCGGAGGCGGCAGGCACTTCTCCACCGCCACCGCGACCCGGTATCCCGACGGACGCTGGCTGATCAACGCTGGCACCACGCACCGGGACCAGCCGTGCTGACGTCCGGAGCACGCTCACGCCGCGCTGGCACATCCTGGCGGGCCCTCGCCGGGGTCGGCCTCGCCTTCCTGCTGGTGGTGGGCGCGACCCCGCCGGCAGCCGCCACCGCTGGACGCGCCGACCCGGGGGCCAACTGCCCACCGGACCAGCCGGACTGCAACGTCTGGGACGACGAGCCCGGCAACCCGGGCGACCCGGGCGGCGGCGGTGACGACGGCGGTGGAGACGACGGCGGTGGTGGCGGTGGTGGCGTCTGCCGGTGGGACGGCCGGACGGTCCCCTGCTACGACGAGTTCAAGGGCTGGTTCAACAGCGGTGACGGCTGCTACTACAAGTTGTCAGTGCCCCAGCGTGAGGCACCCGAGGGTCAGCAGTGGTACGTGCAGACCTGCAACGGCGGCGCGGACGTGGGCAACCAGACCGAGGTGTTGCTGGACGAGCCACCGGCCGGCTTCGGCGCACCACCCAATCCGGAGGAGTTGGCCCGTCGCGCCCTCGCCTCGATCAAGTTGCTGCCGGCGCCCCTGAAGGTCGCACCCCGCAAGAACATCGGCCCCGGCCTGGTCGGCCTGCCGGTGTGGCTGTGGGCGAACCCGGGCGAGGACTACTTCGGCCCGCTGACCGCCAGTGCGACCGACCGGAACGTGACCGTCGAGATCACAGCGGCGGTCAGCCGGATCGTCTGGGACATGGGCAACGGCGAGAAGATCACCTGCCATTCGGCCGGCACCCCGTACGACCCGAAGAACGAGGACCTCGCCGGCCGCGAGTCCCCGGACTGCGGCGACCCCGACGGCTACCCGAAGGCCGACGAGTACACGATCAGCGCCACCACGCACTGGACAGTGACCTGGCGTGGCGGCGGCCAGACCGGAGAGATCCCGGTGACCCGCCGCAGCGGGAACGTACAGATCCAGATCAACGAACTCCAGGTGGTGACCCGGTGAGTGAGCCGATTGTGCGATCCCCGCGAACGGAGATGACCCAGTGAGCCTCGCGACGCGCAACGGCACCCCACCGGTCGACGCTCCGGTCACCCCGCCGACCGTGGTCCGGCAGCGGCGGGTACGCCCCGGGCTGCTCGGTCTCGCCGTACTCCTGATCGCCCTCGGTGGGCTCGGGGCGGCGTTCGCTGTCACCTCGGTCCGGGCCACCGGCAGCTACCTGGCGGTGGCCCGACCGGTGGAGGTGGGTCGCGAGATCAGCGCCGCCGACCTGGTCAGTGTGCAGGTCGCCGGTGGTCAGGGATTGCGCCCGGTGCCCGCCGGGCGGCTCGACGAGGTGGTCGGCAAACGCGCCGCGGTGGCGCTGGTCCCGGGCACCCTGCTCACGCTGGGGCAGGTCACCGACGACCCGTTGCTCGGCCCCGGCCAACAGCAGATCGCGCTCGGCCTGAAGACCGCCCAGGTGCCGGCCCGCGAACTGCACCCCGGCGACAAGGTCCTGCTGGTGAGCACGCCGGACCGCAGCAACACCACCGGGGACGCGGCAGCCGCCGCCGGCACGAGGTTCTCGGCCACCGTCATCGACATGGTCAGCCCGGCAAACAACGACAAAGTCCTGTACCTGGCGCTGGTCACCCGCGACGTACCGGCGGTGGTGGCGCTCGCCGCACAGAACCGGCTCGCCGTCGTGCTGACCGAGACGGCGTGAGCATGGCGATCATCGCGCTGGTGTCAGCGAAGGGCTCGCCCGGCGTCACGACGTCGGCGCTCGCCTGCGCGCTGACCTGGCACCGACGGCTGGTCCTCGCCGAGTGCGACCCGGCCGGCGGCTCGATCCTCGCCGGCTACCTCGGCGGTCAACTGGACGGGCCACGCGGCCTCGGCGAGTTGGCCGTCGGGGAGCTACGCGACGGCAACCTGGAAACCGCGTTCTGGTCGCAGCTCGTCGACCTGGACGCACCCCGCCGGGAACGACTGCTGCTGCCCGGGCTCGTCGACCCCGCCCAGGGCGGCAGTGTCACCCCGCTCTGGCAACGCTTCGCCGACTACTTCGACGCCCTGGACCGTGGCACCCCCGGCTACGACGTCCTGGTCGACTGTGGTCGGCTGCACGTCAACGGGCCGCCCTGGCCGGTGCTCCGGGCCGCGTCGGTGGTGCTCCTGGTGACCGGGGCGCACCTGCCGGACCTCTCCGGCACCCGCGCGGTGGTCACCGCTATCGAACGGGACTTCGCCGAGCACCGGGTGCCGCCGGGCACCCTGCGGCTGCTGCTGGTCGGTGATGGTCACGGGCGAGCCGAGATCAGCCGCGCCCTGAAACTGCCGGTGATCGCACGGCTGCCGCAGGACCCGCGTACCGCCGGGGTGCTGGCCCTGGGTGGAACCGTGCGGGCCGGACGGCCGCTGATGCGCGCGGCCAGCGCGCTGGAGGTGCCGATCGGCGCGCTGCTGGAACGACGGCGCGCCCGGTTGGCGTGGCCCGTGCAGCAGGGGGTGCCGGATGCGGTTTGAGCCGGTCTCCGCCGACCCCCGTCAACAGCCACCAGGCGTCACCTCCACCGCGCCGCCCCTGGCCAGCCCGAACGGCCGGCACCAACAGCACGGGCCGGTGCCGCAGCCGCAGCCCACGGCCACCGCGCAACCGGAACTGGCGCCCCGACCGCGGATGGACTTCCAGGTGGTCCGGGAGCTGCGTCGGGAACTCACCGAGCGGCTCACCCTGTGGCAGCGTGGCCGGGAGTTCACAGTCGACGAGGAGGACACCGAGCGGGCCCGACTCGCCGTCATGGTGGTCGCCGCATACGCGGACTCCGTACGCCGGGCCGGCACTCCGATGGCCGCCGGTGAGGAACGTCTGCTGCTCGACCAGGTGACCGCCGAGCTGGTCGGGCTCGGCCGGCTACAGACCCTGCTGGTCGACGACACCATCGAGGAAGTGCACATCCTCGGCTGCGACCAGGTACGCATCACCCGGCACGGCGGCGGGGTCGACTGGGCCGAGCCGATCGCCGACAGCGACGCCGAACTGGTGGAGATCCTCCAGGCGGCGGCCCGTCGGGCGGGCGCGACCGAGCGGTCCCTGTCCACTGTGAAGCCCACCCTCGACCTGCAACTGCCCGACGGCAGCCGGCTGGCGGCGGTGTTCCTGGTCAGCCACCGTCCGTACGCGGTGATCCGCAAGCACAACACCCTGGACGTGGGCCTGGACGACGTGGCGGGCGCCCGGGGTGACCTGGACGAAATGATCGACCCGCTGCTGCGCGACTTCCTCCGCGCGGCGATGCGCGCCGGCCTGAACATCATGGTCGCGGGCTTGGCAGGGGCCGGTAAGACCACGATCATCCGGGCCCTGATGAACGAGATCCCGCCGGACGAGCCGTACGTGCTGCTGGAGGAGAGCCGCGAGCTGCTACCGGCCCGCCGCCGGGAGCGACACCGGGCGGTGATGAGTTTCGAGGCCCGGGAAGGGCACGGCGAGCGCGGCTTCGACGGCCGCCCGGCCGGCGAGGTGACCATCGCCGACCTGATCCCGCTGTCGCTGCGGATGGGTGTGCTGCGCATCATCGTGGGTGAGGTGCGGTCCCGGGAGATCGTGCCGATGCTCCAGGCGATGACCACCAGCCGTGGCTCGATGTGCACCATCCACGCCCGCACCGCTGCCGGGGTGGGTGAACGGATCGTCGAGTTGGCGCTGGCGCACGGCCGTGAGATGACAGTCGACCAGGCCCGCCGGATGGCCGGCAACGCCCTCGACCTGATCGTCTACGTCACCGTCGAGGACGAGACCGCGATCGGCGGACGTAAACACCGGTTCGTCTCGCACGTCGAGGAGGTGATCGGGGCCGGCGAGGCCGGTCGGATCACCACCACCACCGTCTTCGGGCCCGGCCCGGACGGCCGCGCGGTCCCGAGGCACCTGCCGGAGCGGGTCCGTGACCAACTGCTGCGGGTGGGGTACGACGTACGGCTGCTGACCAGGTGGATCGAGGCCGGTGCCGGTGCCTGGCGGCGACCCCGGCAGACCCGACTGGCCCGGCGGTGACGTGATGGGCAGCCTGGAACTGATCGCTGTGGTCTCCGGAGCCGCCTGTGTGGCGGGCCTGCTGCTGGCCGTGGTGGCGTTGGTCGGCACCCGTCGACCCCCGGGGGCACGCCCAGGTGGGGGGTCCAGCCTCGGTCGGCTCTGGCGCGGACCTGGCAGCACGCCTGCCGAACAGAGGTCCTACCAGGCGCTGCTGGTCGCCGCGCTGATCGCGGGAGCGTTGGCGTTCCTGCTGACCGGGCTGCCGGTGGTGGGTCTCCTGGTGGCGGTCGCGGTGCCCGGAACCCCGTGGCTGTTCGGTGTGGGCAAGGCCGAACAGCGGGCGATCGCCCGGATCGAGGCGGTCGGCGAGTGGACCCGCCGACTCAAGGACGTCTCCAGCACCGGGCAGGGCCTCCAACAGTCGATCATCGGCACGATCGGCAGTGTGCCGCCCGGCATCGAGGACGAGGTACGGCTGCTCGCCGCCCGTCTACAGGCCGGCTGGATGGCCCGCTCCGCGCTGTTGGCGTTCGCCGACGAGATCTCCGACCCGGTCTGCGACCAGGTGGTCGCGGCGTTGATCCTGCACCTCTCCGACCGGGGCGAACGGCTCGGTGACGTGCTCGGCTCGATCGCCGGCGCGGCATCGGCGGAGGTGGCCACCCGCCGGGAGATCGAGGCCAAGCGCACCCAGCCCCGGTTCGCGGTCCGCTTCCTCACCGGAATGACCCTGGCGACCCTCGCGTACGGACTGATCAACACCGAGTACATCGAGCCGTACGGCACGCCTGTCGGTCAGGTGGTGATGGCTGTCCTCGGCGCCGCCTTCATCGGTCTGCTGGCCTGGGTGCGGTCGATGAGCCAGCCGCAGCGGCCGGCCCGGTTCCTCCCGACGCCCGACCCGAGCGAGGTGATCGCATGATGGTCAACTGGCAGTTGGTCACCGCGGTGTGCGGCGGCGCCGGCATCGGGTTAGGCGTGTTCCTGGTGATCCGGGAGCTGGTACCGGCGACTCCGGCGCTCGGGCCGGCGCTCCGTCGGCTGCACCAGCCGCCGGGCACCGGCCAGGTCGCCGCGACCGCTTCCCGCCGGTTGGACTGGTTGACCGGGTTCTCCCGCTGGCTGCGGCCACCGCACCGGCAGCTCGCCCTGATCGGCCAGACCTCCGAGCAGTACGCGCTGTCGGTGCTGCTCTCCGCGCTGATCGGGCTGGCCATGCCCACAGTGCTCGGGGTGGCGCTGGTGGTGCTCGGCGTCTCGTTCCCGCTCGTCGTACCGGTGCTCGGCAGCCTCGGCCTGGCGATGGTCGGCGCTCTGCTGGCACACCGAGCAGTGCTGACCAAGGCCGACGCCGCCCGCGACGAGTTCCGTCAGGCGGTCTGCACCTACCTGGATCTGGTGGCGTTGCAGCTCTCGGCAGCGCACGGGCCGGTGCAGTCGCTGGAACGGGCCGCGGCGGTCTGCGACGGCTGGGTGTTCGACCGGCTCCAGGAGTCGCTGCGGATCGCCCAGATGCAGATGCACGCGCCCTGGGACGAGCTACGCGACCTCGCCGACAAGATCGGCATCCCGGAGCTGGGCGACGTCGGAGCGATCATGCGCTCCTCCGGCAGTGAGGGCGCGCAGGTGCACGAGACCCTGCGCAGCCGGGCCGACTCGTTGCGCGACCAGATCCGCACCGACAACCTCGCCCGCGCCGAGGCTGTCACCAGCAAGCTCGACATCCCGGGCGCGCTTCTCGTCTTCGTGCTGCTCGGCTTCGTCGTCTATCCGTTCATCGCCCGTATCTGACCCCACCCCCGAAGGAGCACGCCATGTCCATCCTCAGCTATCTGCACGTCGTGCTGACGACGCGCCTGGCCGAGCTGCGCCGCGACGGCGAGCGCGGCGACAGCCCTGTTCCTACCGCTGTGATCATCTTCGGGCTCGTCTTCGTGGCCACGATCGTCACCGGGCTCGCCCTGAGCAAGGCCGACGACTGGATGACCAGCATCCCGACCCACGAGAACCCGACGGCCCCGAAGTAGCCAGCATGAGCAGAGCAGCGCGCCCGAGGAAACGCCGGACGGTCACCGCCGCCCGGCGTCACCTCGCGGGCGTCGACCGGGAGCGAGGGGCCAATCCGGTCGAGCTGGCCGTGATGATGCCGCTGATCCTGGTGCTGCTCTTCGCGTCGATCCAGATCGCGGCCGTCTTCCTTGCCCGCTCCACGGCGTTGAACGCCGCACAGAGCGGCGTCAACGCACAGCGGTCCTATCAGGCGGCGGGCGGTGTCGGGGTGGAGAGCGCCACTCAGTTCCTGGAGACCGCCGGCGGCTGGCTGGTGGGCTGGAAGGCGACCAGCCCGAGCTGCGTGATCATCGACGACGTCGAGGTGACCTGCACGGTGAGCGGCCGGTCCCTGTCGGTGGTACCGGGCGTGGACTTCGCGGTCCAGCAGACCGCCCACGGGACGGTGGAGAGGGTGACGACGCCGTGAACCGCACCGCCGAGCGCGGCTCGGTCTCCATCGAGGTGGCGGTGCTCGCGCCCGCGTTCATCGCGTTGATGGTGCTGGCCGGCATGGCCGGGCGTACCGCGCTCGCCGCGGAGGCGGTCGAGGCCGCCGCCCACGACGCCGCCCGGGCCGCCTCGATCTCCCGGGGGGCGAGCGCCGCGGAGACCGCGGCGCGGGACGCCGCCCAGAAGCAGCTGGACTGGCACGGTCTGGCCTGTAAGGGCGAGTTGGATCCCGAGTTCAAAAGTTCGGTGGGCACGGTGACCGCCGGCGACTTCGACCACGCTTTCAACAGCGATGTCGGTCAGGACGCCACAGTGACGGTGGAGATCGTCTGCCTGGTGTCGTTCGACGACATCCTGCTCGGCATCCTGCCCGGGATGCCCGGCGAGAAGAAGGTCTCGGCGACGTTCACCTCGCCGTTGGACCGCTACCGGAGCCGGCAATGACCCCCAGCAGGCCGCCACCTGACCACTCGCACTCGGGTGAGCACGGCCGGGTGAGCATCTTCCTCGCGGTGACGATGATCGGAGTGCTGGCCATCATCGGCCTCTCCTTCGACAGCGCCGGGCAGCTCCGCACCCTGCAACGCGCCCAGAACCTGGCCGCCGAGGCGGCGCGGGCCGGCGGCCAGGCCATCGACCGAGCCACCGCCATCGAGGGCGGACCGAAGCGGATCGACCAGGAAGAGGCGGTCAAGGCGGTCGACAACTACCTGGCCGTCGCCGGCACCGCCGGTCACACAGTGAGCTTCCCGCAGGTCGGCGGGGAAACCCGGATCCGGGTGACAGTCACCATCACCTACCACCGCTCGATGCTCGGACCGTTCGTCAGTGGCAAGACGGTCACCGTCACCGGCGAGGCGACCGCGAGTGCCATCACCACAGCACCGTAGGAAGGAAGGCAGCCATGCCCGCATCGGGTGGGTCCGTCGTACGACGGACCGGACGGATCCTCACCGGCCTCGGCGCGCTGGCCGTGCTCCTGTTGCTGCTGGCCGGTGCGCCGATCGCGTTGCTGGCCTTCGCCGGAAACCCGCTGCCCGACCATCTCCCCACGATCAGCGAGGTGGGCACCGCCCTGACCAGCCGGGACGACGGGCAGCTCTTCCTGCGCGCACTTGCCATAGCCGGTTGGTTCGGCTGGGCCACCTTCGCCTTCTCCGTTCTCGTCGAGCTGGGTGCGCAGACCCTGCGTCGACCTGCGCCGAGGTTGCCCGGGATGGGCCGTCAGCAGAAGGCCGCCGCCGCGCTGGTCGGCTCGGTAGCGCTGATCCTCGTCGCCAGCCCGGCCGCTGCGAGCGCTGCCGCGTTCTACGGCCCTCCGGCGTACTCGGGCTCGGGCACGCCGACGGTGGCCACCCTGGCCGCGCCGACCCGCGCGGGCGCGACACCGGACACGGCAGCCCCGCTGGCCCGCAGCGGGCCACTCGGGTTGGCCGGGACGGAGGTGGCCGCACCGAGCGGATCGGCGGCGAACGGCGAGGCCGCGCCGGTGTACCGGGTCGCCCGGGGCGACTACCTCGGTGAGGTGGCCGAGCGTTATCTGGACGAGTTCGGTGACTACCGACAGCTCGCCAAGCTGAACAAGCTCGACGACCCGGATCGGATCCGCCCCGGCCAACTACTCCGGCTGCCGTCGGAGGCTGCCGACCAGGGGGCCCGCGAGCATGCGAGCGGCAGGCTGGTCGGCCGGCCCGCAGCGCCGAAGCCGCCCGCGCCCCGGCCGGCGCCCGAACCTGCCGCACCGGAGCGGGTGGACCCGGCACCACCCAGCGGTACGCAGTCAGCGGGCCAACCACCCGCGATGACTGTCGGCGCAGCCCGGGCCGGTGCGGACGACCGGGTGAACCGACCGCTCGCGGTCTCCGCTGTACTGGCCGTGGCGAGCATCGTCGGCGCCCAGATCGGCGCGGTCCTGGGTCTGCGTCGACGCCCGGCCACGGCCGGGGCGGCTCCCCGGTTGGCTACGTCCTCCCGTAAGCCCCGGGGCAGCACGTCGCGGAACACGGGCAAGACGTCGCGGAGCACCGGCAGCACGGGCCGAGCCACAAGCGCCGCCGGGCGGACCACCGGCGGAGCGGCTGGAAGCGGTGCGGCCTGGGCCGCCAGCCGGGCAGCCGCAGCCATCGAGGCTCCGCCACCACCCGCCGGCAGCGGGATGGCTGCCCCCGGCAGCACGGCGTTCCCCGGCGGTGGGATGGCTCCAACCGGCGGCTCGCCGCCCTACGGCGGCACGGCACCTCACGGCGGCGGGGTCGATCCCACCGGCGCGCCGGGTTGGGGCGATGACGACGGTTGGGCTGGTGACGGCGCCGAGGGTGGGCTGTTCACCGGCGGGCACGGTCTGGATTCCGTAGCGGACGGGCCACCGGTAGGCCGCCATCGACGCAGCTGATCCGGACCGGTCCGGGAACGATCCGGGCCCGACCCGATCGGAACCCGGCGCGATCAGATGTCTCCGTCACCCGACGACCCTCGCAGCGGGCCCCGGGGCGAGGTGTTCGGAGAGCGAAAGCCGTCAGGGCAGGCGGGTCTGGAGCACACCGTTCTCGATCCGGGTGGGCAGGATCTGCTGGTCGTTGCCGGACGGCCCCTGCACGACCTCGCCGCCGTTGAGGCGGAACGCGCTGCCGTGCCACGGGCAGACCACACAGGCGTGACCGTCGATCTCCTGCACCTCGCCCTCGCCGAGGGGCCCGCTCTGGTGCGGGCAGCGCTCCAACATCACGGTCACCTCGTCACCGTGCCGGTAGAGGATCACCGAGATGTCGTCGTCCACCTCCCGGGTGATCAGGGTGCGCTGCGGCAGCGTCGCCATGTCGACGAGCGAGTGCCAGCCGTCGGTCATCCGGCGCAACTCGGAGATGCTCTGGTTGACCTGCGCCCCCTGCTTGTACGCGAGGTGACCCCCGATGTACGCCCCGAGGCTGACTGTGGAGAGGCCGAGGAAGCCGAGAGCTCGACCGACGCCGTGCCGGCCGGACATCCGGGCGGCCAACGAACCGGCGTAGAGCGTCAGGCCGACGGTGTTGGCGGCGGCGTGCACCAGGCCGACGCGGCGCTGGTCCCGGGCGAGCGCCGCCCAGTCGTTCAGCCCGGCGATCGCCGCCGGCACGGCGCTGACGGTGCCCAGGCCGACCAGCATGGTGGCGGGTCGGCGTTGCCCGGGCATCAGGTCCAGGACCGCGGCGCTGATCCACGCGCCGACCGGCACCTGCACCATCGCCGGGTGCAGTGGGTGCCCGATGGTCACCCCGTGCAGCAGGTCCCGCAGCCGGCGCGGACGCAGCGTGCCGAGGACGACTCGCTGCAACCGGTCACCCGTCCGGTCCAGCCTGGATGCCTGCTCAACTTTCGTCAAAAGTGCTCGCACCCGTACCGACTTCCCGGCGAAGGGGGTCGCAAACCGGTCTCGGGCGACAAAACTGTCACTCAGCGCGATCTTGTCGTTGCGGCTCGGCGATCCAGGGGCGAACCTCCGGCCGAAGCCGCAAGATCGACCGGGATTGTGGGTGCCGGGCGACGCGGGCATGCTGAGCCGATGGGTGTGCGGGTGGAGCGTTCCGGGCCGGTGACGACGGTCGTGCTGGATCGGGCGGCCGCTCGCAACGCCGTCGACGGGCCGACCGCCCGGGCGCTTGCCGACGCCTTCCGGGCGTTCGAGGCCGACCCGGACGCGTCGGTCGCCGTGCTCTGGGGCGCCGGCGGCTCGTTCTGCGCCGGGGCGGACCTGAAGGCGATCGGCACGCCGAGTGGCAACCGGGTGGAGCCGGAGGGAGACGGGCCGATGGGTCCGACCCGGATGGCGCTGAGCAAGCCGGTGATCGCGGCGATCTCCGGGTACGCGGTGGCCGGCGGGCTCGAGTTGGCGCTCTGGTGCGACCTGCGGGTCGCCGAGTCCGACGCGACGCTCGGGGTGTTCTGCCGCCGCTGGGGGGTGCCGCTGATCGACGGTGGCACCGTCCGGCTGCCCCGGCTGATCGGTGAGAGCCGGGCGATGGACCTGATCCTCACCGGCCGTCCGGTGTCGGCGGACGAGGCGTACACCATGGGGTTGGTCAATCGGGTGGTGCCACCCGGCCAGGCGCGGGCGGCGGCCGAGGAGTTGGCGGCGACGATCGCCTGGCACCCGCAGACCTGCCTGCGCAACGACCGGGCGGCGATGCTGGCCGGCGCGGGGCGAGGAGAGCCGGAGGCGCTGGCGACCGAGTTGGCGTACGGGATGGATTCGCTGGCCACTGACGCGGCGGCCGGTGCGGCCCGGTTCGCCGCGGGCGAGGGCCGACACGGCGCGACGCCGCCGGGAGGGTGGGACCTCCCGACGGCGTCGGCTACCGGCTAGCTCAGTTGCGGATGATGGTGAACGTCGAGGTGGGGTTCTGGATGTCCACCGCGTTGTTGCTCAACCGGAGGTTGTTGAAGGTGACCGACCCGACGGCCGGCCCCTGCCCCGCCTCCGGCATCGGGTTCGCCCAGATGGCGAAGCCGGACTTCGCGTCGTAGGCGTCCCCGCTCTTCCGGGCACCGCTGATCGAGACGTTCGTGAAGACCGTGTCGGTGATGGGGTTCTGCGGCTGCCCACCGACGTAGTTGGTCTGGAACATGATGCCGCTGTAGGTCGGATCGATGATGTCGACATCGCTGACCCGGATGCCCTGGAACACCTTCGAGGCGGAGAAGACCCAGATCGCCGGGAAGGTCTGCCCACCCCAGAAGTGCCCACCGGCCCGGACGATCGAGATGTTCTCGAACCGGGTCGGCGGGTTGGCGCCGAAGCCGTTCATCGGGTAGCCGAAGTCGAGTGAGCTGATGGTGATGCCGGAGTAGACAAGCGTGTCCGCGATGTAGATGTTGCGGAACGTGTTGCCGTAGCCGCCGTACACGGCGACACCGGCGGCCCGCCAGGTCAGGGTCGAGGTCAGGTTCTCGTAGATGTTGTCCTTCATGTCGGCGCCGCCCGCGTCGATGGCCGAGAACAGCGCGAAGCTGTCGTCGCCGGTGGCCCGGGCGTCGTTGTTGCTGACCAGGTTGTTGGTGCTCCCGTTGGTCATGTTGATGCCGTCGGCGAACATGTTCCGGATCCGGGAGTTCTTGATCGTCATGTAGTCGGTGTTCGCGCCCCAGTAGAGGCACACCATGTGCTCGTTCCAGATGTTGTCGATCACGATGTTCGACACGTTGGCGAAGTCGAACACCTTGCCCGGACCGTCGATCCGGGAGGTGTAGTTGCCGAAGTAGGCGAAGTTCTTGAACGAGGAGTTCGCCGCCGAGTTCTCAGCCCGGAAGCCGATGTCGGTGTTGTCCTGGCCCGACGGAGCGTTGAACCGGGTGTACCAGGGTCCGGCGCCGGTCACCTGGACGGCCTTGCCGTACACCTGGAACTTCGACGAGGTGGAGTAGTTACCAGCCGGCAGGTACACCCCGACCAGGTTGCCGGTGGTGTCCATCCGCACCCGGTCCAGGGCGTTCTGCACGTCCTGGTGGGTGAAGCCGGTCGGCGTGGTGTAGCGCGCCGGGTCCGGGTTGGCGATCGGCGCCACCTGCTCGGTGTTGATGAAGTCGATCGCGTACGTGGTGGTGTTGGCCGGGTCCTTCTGGAGGCGGATCTTGCTGCCGGCCGGGACTGTGGAGTTGAGCATGACGTTGGCTTCGTCGTAGATGTGCCGCGGTCCGCCCGCGCTCGGCGAGTTGCCCGGGCTGGCCTCGTTGCCATAGAGCCAGGCGTACCGGGACGTCAGGTCGATGGCCTTGTGGAAGGTGCCGTTGACGTAGACGTTCAGCGTCGAGTTGATCCCACCGCCGCCCGGTGCATCCGGGATGGAGAAGCGGGTGACCAGCGTGTTGGTGCTGGCCCGGGTGGTGAACTCGACGTAGCTGCCGCTCGAGTTGAGGGTCACCGCCCGACGGCCGGACGCCTCACCGGCCAGGTCGCCGATCTCCCGGTTCGGCCCGACGACTGCCGCGCCGCCGCCGACCACGCCGTCCTCGGCCTCGTACATGTCGTACGGCATGTTCGCGCCGCGCCCCACGAAGAGCGGGCGGTCACTCGTGTTGTTGGCCTGCTTGACCGGCAGCTCGTTGCCGTCCACGGCGAGCACCACCCGGACGGTGTACTTGCCGTTCGCGGCGGTCCAGGTGCCCAGGTTGATCGGGCCGACCGTCGCACCGGCGTTGATCACACCGGAGTACGAGCCGGTCAGGGTACGGACCACGGTGCCGGACTCGTTGAGCACGGTCAGGGTGATGCCGTGCGCACCGGAGGCGGAAGCCTGGTTGCCGGCGTTGCGGATGGACACGGAGAAGGTCACCGTGTTGCCCGCCGACGGGTTGCCCGGCGACCAGGCGACCGCCGAGGCGACGAGGTCGGAGCTGGCGACCGCGGCGACGACCAGCGGGCTGGGGTTGGTGTAGCTGTTGTTGGTGTCGTCCTGCTCGACGACGGTGTTCGACTCGTCGACCTTCGCGCTGAGCGGGTAGCTGCCCGAGTCGCGGGTGCCGATGCTGGCGCTGACGGTGGTCGACGCCCCGGCGGCGAGGCTGCCGACCGACGCGGTGCCGACCCGGGTGGAGCCCAGGTAGAAGTTGACGTTGGTAGCGCCGGAGGTCGCCGAGCCAGCGTTGCGCACCGTCGCGGAGAGCGTGATGGTGCTGGTCTCCACCGGTGCGGACGGGCTGAACGACATGCCGGTCACTGTCAGGTCCGGGTTCGGCGCCGGGGTGCCGAAGACCTGGAACTCGGCCACCTGCCCGGCCGGAGCGCCGGTGTTCGAGGCGATCGAGAGCCGGACGTCGGCCGCCGCGCCGGAGACCGGGATGGTCACCGTGTTGCCGCTGCCCGGGTTGAAGGCGTAGTTCGCCGCACCGACGAGGGTCGTGAAGCTCGACGAGCCCTGGTCCCGGCCGAGCACTGTGATGTTCTGCGTACGCGCGCCCCAGGCCGAGTCCGGGTTCAGCTTGATCACGACCTGGCTGAGGCTGGCGTTAGCGCCGAGCTGCACGGTCAACGTGCTCGGGTTGCCGTTGCCCTCCCAGTAGGTGGCCACGTTGTTGTCGTTGGCGTTGGTGGCCACGAACGTGTGCACGAAGCCGGAGGCGGTGATCGGTTTGCCGATCGCCAGGTTGCTCCCGGTCGGCGGGTTGCCGGTGCCGGTGCGCGTCACGGTGTTGCTGTTCGCCACCGTCCTGCTCAGCTTCGCCGTACGAGGGGTCGAAGAGGTCAGGGAGCGATGTAGGTGACCGTGATCTGCTGGTAGCCGAGGGAGCGGAGCAGCCCCTCCAGCATCTTGCGGGTGTTCTCCTCGGCTCGGGCGGAGAGACCACTGTCGCGGGCGGCGGCGGTGATCCGTTCCTCGGCGAGCTTGTAGACCTGCTGCTGCCGGTTGGGGTCGTTGCCGACCAGGTCACCGAGCCGGTTGAGCAGACCACGCTGCTCCGCGAAGACGTAGCTCTTGTCCATGTCGAGGTTGGTCTCGCCGAGCTGCGGCGCCGGCAGCTTGATCTCGACGGACTTGCCGTCGGCCGACTGGACGATGGCCCCGTCACCGATCTTGGTGAAGTCGACGTAGGCCTCGACGCTGCCGGCCCCGACGAACAGGGTGCGCTCGTTGAGCAGGAAGTCGGGGACGTTGCGCCGGTCGTTCTGGGTGTCGACCACCACCTGGAAGTTGCCCTCCGCGGCCACGTAGCGGCTGAGATCCTGGATCGACTTCAGCAGCGGTGGCTGGCTGCGGTCGGTCTGCTCCTTGGCGAACGGGTTACGGAACTCCGGCAGGAAGCCGGTCGCCTGGATGCCGAGCAGCACCACCACGGCCAGCGCGGCGGCACCGAGCAGCAGGAGCAGGCCTCGGGCCGCCCCACCACCGCCGCCAGGCGGCGGGCTGTCGGGGCCGCCATAGCCTCCGGAGCCGTCGCCCGGTGTGTCAATGGTCGGCTCGGGTGTCGCGGCCGACCGCTCCTTGAGGTTGTCGCCGGTCGGGTAACCGGGGAACTCCCTCGTGGGCTCGTTGGTGCCAGCGTCGCGGGCCATCACGCTCACCGTCCTTGTCAGACACGTCGTCTGTCAATGACGGTACGGCCCCCGTGCGACAGTCGCGCGTCGAGCGCCCGGAAAGCACAAACGGGCAGGTCAGGCGAACGCCGAGAGCCCGGTGAGCCGCTGTCCCACGACCAGTTGGTGGATCTCGGACGTGCCCTCGTACGTCAGCACGCTCTCCAGGTTGTTGGCGTGCCGCATGATCGGGTATTCGCCGGAGACGCCGTTGGCGCCGAGGATGGTGCGGCACTGCCGCGCGATGGCCAGGGCCTCCCGCACGTTGTTCAACTTGCCCACGCTGACCTGGTCGGGCCGCAGCCGGTGGGCGTCGGCGAGCCGACCCAGGTGCAGGGCGAGGAGTTGCCCCTTCACCAGCTCGACGGCCATGTCGGCGAGCTTGGCCTGGGTGAGCTGGAACCCGGCGAGCGGACGGCCGAACTGGGTGCGGGTGCCCGCGTACGCCAGTGTGGTTTCCAGACAGTCGCGGGCGGCGCCGACCGCGCCCCAGACGATGCCGTACCTGGCCTCGGTGAGGCAGCTCAGCGGCGCCTTGAGCCCGCTCGCCTCGGGCAGTCGGGCGTCCGCCGGGAGCCGGACGTCGTCGAGCGCGATCTCGCCGGTGACCGACGCGCGCAGCGACATCTTGCGGCGGATCTCCCGTGCCGTGACACCGGGCGTGTCCATGGGTACGGCGAAGCCGCGCACTCCCTCGTCGGTGCGCGCCCAGATCACCGCGACGTCGGCGATCGGCGCGTTGGTGATCCACATCTTGGCACCGGTGAGCACCCAGTCGTCGCCGTCGCGGCGGGCCCGGGTGGTCATCGAGGCGGGGTCGGAGCCGTGGTCCGGCTCGGTCAGACCGAAACAGCCGATCGCCTCGCCGGTGGCCATCGACGGCAGCCAGCGTTGCTTCTGCTCCTCGCTGCCGTAGCGCCAGATGGCGTACATGGCGAGCGAACCCTGCACCGAGACCAGCGAGCGGAGGCCGGAGTCGCCGGCCTCCAGTTCCTGGCAGGCCAGCCCGTACGCGACGGCGGAGGCACCCGCGCAGCCGTAGCCGGTGAGGTGCATGCCGAGCAGGCCGAGTTTGCCGAACTCCCGGGCCAGTTCGCGGGCCGGCACCTGGCCCTGCTCGTACCAGTCTGCGACGTGCGGGCGCACCCGGTCGTCGACGAGCTGGCGGACGACGTCGCGGATCTGCCGCTCTTCGTCGGTGAGCGACGGGTCCAGGTCGAGCAGGTCCAGCGGAGCGGTCATGGACGCCACCTTAACGAAGGCTCAGCGCGCGACAGAAGGGCTCGTCACTCGATCGACTCGGAGAGCACCAGCACCCGGGCGTGGATCTGGTTGCGCTGCTGGAGGGCGGCGCGCAGCGCGCGGTGCAGTCCGTCCTCCAGGTAGAGCCCACCGTTCCACTGCACCACGTGCGGGAAGAGGTCACCGTAGAAGGTGGAGTCCTCGGCGAGCAGCTTGTCGAGCGCCAACTCGCGCTTGGTGGTGATCATCTGGTCCAGGCGCAGTGGCCGGGGCGGAATCTCCGCCCACTGCTTGAGCGTCAGATTGTGCTCCGGATAGGGACGCCCGTCCCGGACCGCTCTGAAGATCACGACGGCACGCTCCCCTCCCCGTGGCCGGGCCGACCGACGGCGCCGAGCCGGGCCGCGGCGGGCACCGCGCGGCGCGGCACCGATGACCGTGCCAGCCTAGCCGCCCACCGCACGCTGCGTTTCGCTCCCTGATGTCAGTTTCACTACCGGTCGTCCGATCCTCAAGCGGACAAACGGGACGGCGCGCTCAGCTCCACCGGCCGCGCCGCACCACCTCGTCCATCGGACGACGTCCCCGACGCAGCGACGGTGACCTATGGTCGGCCGCTCGGTAACCGATTGTGACGGCACCGACGGGTTGGTACTCCTCCGGCACGCCGAACGCGTGCCGGTAGGTGGCCAATCGCTGCGGCGGAATGCCGAAGAAACAGGCCCCCAACCCCTCGTCCACGGCGGTGAGCAGCATCAGCAGCGCCGCGAAGCCGGTGTCCACGTGCCAGTACGGCACCGGCCAGCGGTCCACGGACTGGTCCGTCCACCCCTTGTCCGGCTCCGCGTACCGCCGCAGGTAGGCCGACTCGTTGGCGTGCGGCACCACGATCAGCGGCGCCCGGCGCATGCCGGCCAGCCAGCGTTCCCGCCCACCGCCGTCGGGTGTGGTGGCGGCCCAGAACCGCTCCCGGTCGGCGGGCTCCTCCAGGACCAGGAAGCCCCAGCCCTGAGCGAAGCCGGCCGACGGTGCCCGGACCGCGTGGTCGAGCAGCCGGTTCACCACGTCGGGCGGGACCGGGCGGTCCGGGTCGTAGTTGCGCACCATCCGCCGACGCCGGACGACCTCGGCGAACTCCATCAGGCCCCGGGCCGGATGCCCCAGGCACCCCGCCAGGTCGTACCGGGCTTGAGAGTGAGCAGGTCCCGGCCCGAACGGAACGCGTCCGGCGGGCAGGTCATCGGCTCGATCGCCACCGAGCGGCGGTGCCGGTCACCGACGAGGGCGTCCCCGGTGAACACCTGCCACCAGCCGAACTCCGCGTCCGCCCAGATGCTGACCCCCGCCGAACCGTCCGGCGCGGCCAGGCTCACCGACGAGCCGCCGTCGGGGTCGCGGATCACCTCACCGAAGCAGAGATCCAGCTCGGCGGCACCGATCCGGCGCGGGCTGGTCCAGTCGTACTCCGTCCCGACCACCGGTGTCACGCCGACCGGCAGCAACCGGCCGTCCACCAGCATTCGGGTACGGGTCGGCAGCCGCATGACCAGGTCGTCGACCGCGACCCCCGGCAGTTGCAGGTACGGGTGCACGGAGAAGCCGAACGGCGCGGCCTCCTCGCCGGTGTTGGTCACCTCGTGCTCGACGCGCAGCCCGTCCGCGCCGACGCTCCAACGGCTGAGCAGCCGCAGCGGCCACGGGTAACCGGGCTGCGGCGGAAGGTCGTAGCCGACGGTCACGGCGTCCTCGGACTGCTCCAGCAGACGCCACGGCACCCAGTTGACCAGGCCGTGGATGGCCACGTGCCGCTCCGGCTCGGTCAGCGGCAGCTGGTGCGTCCGCTCGCCGAACGCGTAGCGGCCGTCGCGGATCCGGTTCGGCCACGGCGCCAGCACCTGCCCGGCGCAGCCCGGGCTGACCTCGTCGGTCCGGTACCCGTCGACCAGGTCGACGCCGTCGTGCCGGTACGTCCGGAGCCCGCCGCCCACCTCCACGATGACGGCCTCGTGGCCGGCGGCGGAGATGGTCCACTGGGCGCCGGAGAACGGGCGCTGATCGGGGCTTTCCATGTCGGCGACCCTAACCGGTCAGGTTCGGTCGCCGCTCGACGCCGTCACCGCCCGGTAGCGCAGCAACGCCGGGAACGCGACAGCGAGCACCACCACGAGCACCGCCGAGGCGAGCCCGCCGGCCACCCAGGCCACCCCGCCGCCGAAACCGGCCGCCATCGTGCCGGCCCGCAGGTCGCCCAGGCGTGGGCCACCGGCCACCACCACGGTGTTGACGCCCTGGAGTCGGCCGCGCATCCGGTCCGGGGCGTAGACCAGCAGCATCGACTGGCGTAGCACCGCGCTGATCAGGTCGGCGGCACCGGCCACGGCGAGCAGGAGCACCATCAGCCAGAGCTGGTGGGCGAGGCCGGCCGCGGCGATCGCCAGGCCCCAGCCCACCACCGCGAGCACCAGACCGACGCCCTGCCGGCGGAGTCGACCGATCCAGCCGGAGGTCAGCCCACCGATCATCGAGCCGATCGCGATGGCGCTGTAGAGCAGGCCGACCGACCCGCCGCCGCCGAACCGTTCGTGGGCGATCTCCGGGAACAGCGCCCGCGGCATGGCGAGGATCATCGCGATCAGGTCCACGCCGAAGGACAGCAGCAGGACGGGTGTGCTGGCCAGGTAACGGAATCCGTCGACGACGCTGGCCAGACCGGCCCGGCGGACCTGACCGTCCTCGGTCGGCTCGGGCGGCAGCTTGGGCAGTCGCAGCGCGGCCCAGAGCATCGCCGTGAACAGCACCGCGTCCAGCCCGTACGCGATCGGCAGGACCACGGCGGTGTCCGGCGACGCGGAGAGGATCAGGCCGGCGGCGAGCGGCCCGGCGACCGAGGCGGCGGTGAACGTCGTGTAGTTCAGGGTGGTGGCGGACGCCACCAGGTCCTCCGGCACCAGGCGGGGCAGCATCGCGCTGCGGGCCGGCGAACTGATCGCGAACGCCACCGACTGCACCGCCATCAGCGCCAACAGCAGCACCGGGCTGCCCACGTCCAGCACCGCCTGGAGCAGCAGTCCGAGAGTGGATGCCCAAAGCAACAATGAGCCACCGAGCAGGACGGCACGTCGGTCGCGGGCGTCGGCGACCGCGCCGCCCCAGAGCCCGAAGACCAGCAGCGGTACGAAGGCCGCCACGCCCAGCAGACCCACCCAGAACGAGTCCCGGGTCAGGGCGTACATCTCCACCGGCACCGCGACGGCGGTGAACTGGAAACCGAACATCGCCACTGTGTTGCCGAGCCACAGCCGCCGGTACGCGGGCACGCGCAGCGGCCGTACGTCGATCGCCCAGCGGCGCGCTCCGCGCGGCCGAGCCTCCTGCACACCCGTCACGGCGCCAACCGCTCGACGACCCAGCCGCCCTCGTCGAGGCGGCGGAAGCGGAGCCGGTCGTGCAACCGGCCGGACCGGCCCTGCCAGAACTCCACCGACTCGGGGTGCACCCGCAAACCGCCCCAGTGCGGCGGGGTCGGGATCTCCGCCGCGCCGGCGAACCGCTCGGTCACCTCCTGGTAGCGCTCCTCCAGCACCGACCGACCCGACACCACCTGGGACTGTGGGCTGGCCCAGGCGCCCAGTTGGGAGCCGCGCGGCCGGCTGGCGAAGTACGCCTCGCTCGTCGCGCGGTCGACCGGCGCGACCCGCCCGGCGACCACCACCTGACGCTGCATGGGGAACCACGGAAAGACCAGGCTGGCGTACGGGTTGGTGGACGCCTCGACGCCCTTGCGCGACAGGTGGTTGGTGAAGAAGACGAAGCCCTCCGGGTCGTACCCCTTCAGCAGCACCGTCCGGCCGCTCGGCCGGCCGGCCGGGTCCGCGGTGCCCACCACCATCGCGTTCGGTTCGGGCAGCCCGAAGGCCACCGCGTCGGCGAACCAGCTGTCGAACTGGCTGTGCCATTCGGTGGCCAGGTCAGCCTCGGTCAGGCCCAGGTCTGCGGCGTACTCGTTACGCATCGCAGCCGGGGCGGGTGTGTCACCCGTCACGTCCCCACTCCTTCTCGGCACGCTTGCCGGCGCCCTCCCGCGCTGGCCAGCCCGCACTGCCCAGTCTCACCGAGTGAAGCGGAGATTGCGCGCCCGAGGATGTCGCGTGCAGCACAGTCGCAGCGGGTCGCGTATCCCTTACTCAGCAGGCAGTATGTTGCGAACACATCCCTGAGGGTCGCCTAAGGCGCTCGGCCGACCAGGCCGGATGAGCTGTTCGGGCGCACCGACCAGATCCAGGAGAGCGACATGGCCGATTTCAAACCCGGGCTGGAGGGCGTCGTCGCCTTCGAGACCGAGATCGCCGAACCTGACCGCGAGGGTGGCGCGCTGCGCTATCGCGGGGTCGACATCGAGGATCTGATCGGCCAGGTGTCGTTCGGCAACGTGTGGGCGCTGCTGGTCGACGGCCGGTTCGGGCCGGGCCTGCCGCCGGCGGAGCCGTTCCCGGTGCCGGTGCACTCCGGTGACATCCGCGTCGACGTGCAGTCCGCGGTCGCCATGCTGGCCCCGTACTGGGGGCTCAACCAACTGTTGGACATCTCCGACGAGCAGGCCCGCGAGGATCTGGCCCGGGTCTCGGTGACCGCGCTCTCCTTCGTCGCCCAGTCCGCCCGGGGCCTCGGCCTGCCGGCGGTGCCGCAGAAGGAGATCGACAAGGCGCAGACCATCGTCGAGCGGTTCATGAAGCGCTGGCGCGGCGAACCCGACCCGCGGCACGTGAAGGCCGTCGACGCGTACTTCATCTCGGCCGCCGAGCACGGCCTGAACGCGTCCACCTTCACCGCTCGCATCGTCGCCTCGACCGGTGCGGACGCGGCTGCCTGCATCTCCTCCGGCATCGGTGCCCTCTCCGGTCCGCTGCACGGTGGCGCCCCGTCCCGGGTGCTCAGCATGCTGGAGGCGGTGGAGCGCAGCGGCGACGCGGAGGGCTACGTCAAGGGCGTACTCGATCGCGGTGAGCGGTTGATGGGCTTCGGCCACCGCGTCTACCGGGCCGAGGACCCGCGCGCCCGCGTGCTCCGGCGCACTGCCAAGGAGTTGGGCGCGCCGCGCTTCGAGATCGCCGAGGCGCTGGAGAAGGCCGCCCTCGCCGAGTTGCAGGCCCGCCGCCCGGACCGGGTGCTGGCCACCAACGTCGAGTTCTGGTCGGCCGTGGTGCTGGACTTCGCCGAGGTGCCGGCGCACATGTTCACCTCGATGTTCACCTGCGCACGGATGGGCGGCTGGAGCGCGCACATCCTGGAGCAGAAGCGTCTCCAGCGGCTGGTGCGCCCGTCCGCCCGCTACGTCGGCCCGGAGACCCGCAAGCCGTCCGACGTCGAGGGTTGGGGCGCGATCCCGCACGGCGTCTGAGCTGCTTACCGGGGCCCCGGCCCGACGTTCGGCGTCGGGTCGGGGCCCCTGCGCGTCGTGCCCCGGTCGGGCACGCCGGTGTGGCGAAGGCCTCAGACCTGCCCGCAGGGGCCCGGCTTCCACCGATGGGTCCGGGTGCGAGGATGGGGGCCGGCAGTGTCGCCGGGCCCGCCCTCGCCCTTGTGGAAGGATCTTGAAGACCGTGGCTGACGCACCGACCATCCGGATTCCCGATGACATCAAGCCCGCCGACGGACGTTTCGGCTGCGGCCCGTCCAAGGTCCGTCCCGCGGCGGTGTCCGCGCTGGCCGAGGTCGCTACCAGTTACCTGGGCACCTCGCACCGGCAGAAGACGGTCCGTGACCAGGTCGCCCGGCTGCGCTCCGGCATCGCCGAGTTCTTCTCGCTGCCCGAGGGCTACGAGGTCGTCATCGGCAACGGTGGCACCACCGCGTTCTGGGAGGTCGCCACCTTCGGCCTGATCCGCGACCGGGCCCAGTTCGCCAGCTTCGGCGAGTTCGGCGCCAAGTTCGCCAAGTCGGTGAAGGACGCGCCGTTCCTGGGTGAGCCGACCGTCCGCAAGGCCGACGCGGGCAGCGCGCCGACACTGGTCGCCGAGTCCGGCGTGGACGCGTACGCGACGCCGCAGAATGAGACCTCGACCGGTGTGGCGGTCCCGATCAGCCGGGTGGCCGGCGCGGACGAGGGCGCGTTGCTGCTGGTCGACGCGACCTCCGGCGCGGGTGGCCTGGAGGTCAACGTCGGTGAGACCGACGTCTACTACTTCGCCCCGCAGAAGTGCTTCGGCTCCGACGGTGGCCTCTGGTTGGCCCTGATGTCGCCGGCCGCGCTGGACCGGGCCGCCGAGATCAAGGCGTCCGGGCGCTACATCCCCGCCTTCCTCGACCTGGTCACCGCGATCGACAACTCGCGGCTGGAGCAGACCTACAACACCCCGGCGCTGGCCACCATCTTCCTGGCGGCCGAGCAGACCGACTGGATGAACGCGCAGGGCGGCCTTTCCTGGGCGGCGAAGCGCACCGCCGAGAGCGCCGCCACGGTGTACGGCTGGGCGGAACGTTCCACGGTGGCCACCCCGTTCGTGACCGACCCGGCACTGCGCTCCAACGTGGTCGCCACGATCGACTTCGCCGACGGGGTGGACGCCACGGCCATCGCGAAGGCGCTGCGCGCCAACGGCATCGTGGACACCGAGCCGTACCGCAAGCTCGGGCGCAACCAGCTCCGGGTGGCGCTGTTCCCGGCCGTCGAGCCGGCCGATGTCGAGGCGCTGACCGCGTCCATCGACTACGTGGTCGAGCGACTCTGAGCTTCGTCACGGTCGGTGTCCGTCGGGGCCTCCACGGACACCGACCGTGATCATCGCCGCAGCTCAGTCACGACATGCGGGGTGTCGCTTCCCCCACCCCGAGGCAGATGCGCGTACGGTGGTCGGAGACGCCTGGGTGGCCGACTCGTGGCGTGCGGCCAGCGAAGCGGGACGGAGGCAACGCAATGCGCCCAGTACGCTTCGTCGCCCTCTCCGAGGACGGCCATGCCCTGGTTCTCGCCGACGAGGTCGGGCGGTTGCTCGCGCTGCCGATCGACGAACGGATCTCCGGTGCGCTGCACGCCGAGCCGGGCGCGCCGCCGCTCGTGGTGGCGCCGACGGCGGCCGACCCGACTCCCTCACTGTCCCCTCGGGACATCCAGGCCCGCATCCGCTCCGGTGAATCCGCCGAGGATGTGGCCCGGATCGCCGGCGTGCCGGTCGACCGGGTGCTGCGATACGCCGGTCCGGTGTTGCAGGAGCGGGCGATGCTCGCGCAGCACGCCCGCCGCACCCGCCTCAAGGGAGCGGAGAAGCCCACCCCGCTCGCCGAGGTGGTCAACGGTCGGTTGAGCCAGCACGGCATCGACACCGAGAAGATCTCCTGGGACGCGTACCGGCGTGACGACGGCACCTGGCGGATCATCGCCACCTGGCCGTCCGGCAAGGCCACCGCCCAGGCCATCTGGGATCTGGACAAGACCCGGCAGTCGGTGGCCCCGCACGACGACATGGCGCAATACCTGTGCGCCGAGCGGCCCACGCCGATCCTCGGCCAGGAGCCCGCACCGGAGCGGGGCGGGCACGCCCTGCCCGGTCCGTCGCGTGGTGAGCCGAGCCGTGGCGGGCACGGGTTGCCGGCAGCGTCCGAGCACCCGCGTCCCGGTCGGGATCCGATCCGTGCAGGCCGCGACGCGCTGCTCGCCTCACTGGACCGTCCACTCGGCGCCTCGTCCGGCCGTGGTCTGGAGCCGCGTACTCCGGCTGCTCTCGCCGGGTCGGACGCGCCTCGGCAGCGGCCGGTCGGCGGGGGCGCTGCCGCGCTGCTCGGCGGCGGCCAGGGGTCGGCCTTCGACGACGACTCGGACGCACCCAAGGAGGTGCCGGCCGTGCCGTCGCTGGCGGTGCTGCGGCCTCGCCGGACGGGCGCCGCGGCGGCTGCCGGCGGCGGCGAGTCCACCGATGCGAACGGCAAGCCGCGTAAGCGGTTGCCCAGCTGGGACGACGTTCTCTTCGGCAGCGGCCCGGCGGCGCGCGAGTCCTCCTGACGCTTCGCGTTGACGGGTGGTGGTTCACCACCCGTCAACGTGAGACGTCGAACGGCCCAGAGTCAGAGTGCGAGGGGCAGCGGGGCCGTGATCGGCTCGGCTTCGCGGAGACCGGGCTGTCGACGCGAGCAGGAGGCCTCGATTTCCGAGAACCCGAGGGGATCACGACCTCGGGGCGGTCAGAGCGGCCAGGCGGCGAGCCGTTCGTAGCGTGATGGCCGCGAGTCGAGGTGGCTGCGTATCAGCAGCAGCTCGGCTGCCGGCCATTCCGGGCCCTGGTAGTCGTCGAGATCGGCCCGGTCGGCCTCGATGTCGGCCAGGTCCATCCGATCACCGGGCCGGGCGATGGTCAGGTGCGGGCGGAACGACTTCTCGTCGTACGGCAGCCCGGCGTGCCGCAGCCGGGACCGGATCAGCCGGGCCAGCGCATGCAGGGCTTCGACCTCGCCCCGGAGGCCCGCCCAGAGCACAGTGGACCGACCCTGGCCGAACCGACCACCGCCGCCGAGACTCAGCCGGGGCGCGGCGTTGCGGTCGTCCCGGAACGACTCCGCGGCCAGCCCGAGCGCGCTCTCCACCTCGACCAGCCGGGCAGCCTCGACGTCACCGAGGAAGGCCAGCGTGACATGGAGGTGGGCCGGTTCGGCGAGCCGGACGTTGATACCGGCGGCGGCAGCAGCGGCGACCTGTAGGCGCATGACCCGCGCGGTCAGGTGGTCGACCGACTCGGGACGGGGGTAGACCGCGACGAAGAGCCGCACGCTCAGCGGTGCCGCTGCCAGTGCCCGGCCCTCGCCGCCGGCAGGCTCAGCCCGGCGGCGTGCAGCACACCCTCCACCCGGACCCGCTCGATCTCCTGGTCGACGCCGTCCAACTCGCCGAGGTGCTCGGCGATGCCGAGGGCTCGGCAGGCGAGGCGAAGACGATCGTCGTACGCCTGAAGCAGCGCGCCGTGCCAGACCATCGGTCGGCCGGGGCCACCGAGCCGCTGGCCGCCCAGACGCCGCAGGTCGGCGGCGAGCTGTTCCAGGGGACGACGGTCGGTGCTGTCGAAGGCGCTGAGGTCGATGTCCCGGGTCAACGCGTCCGCCTCGATGGCCCGGTCGAGGCGCGCGATCGTCCGTTTCTCCCGCCGCCGCTCACGCCACTCGGACCAGCCGCAGACCATCCGGTCGATGATCTCGTCGTAGCAGAAGAGCAGGGCAAATGCCGCCGGAAGACTGGCCACGGCGAGGAGCGCCAGGGCCAGCATCAGCGCGCGCTCGACTCCCACACATCGACGCTAAGCCCCATCGTGCCCCCTCGCCAGCGGTTTGCGCGCATCCGCGCCATCCGCCGAAGACGGCGCGGATGGCGCGGAAGCGCTTCGCACTGGTCAGCAGTCGGTGGACGTGACGTAGAAGCGGGGCATCGGCAGCACCCGGAAGCGCAGCCGGGCACCGGAGTGGCGCAGCTGCCAGGTGAGCGCGATCAGGGCGGTGGCCAGCGAGATCAGCCCGCCCATCCAGATACTGGCGCCAGCGCCGAAGTGCTCCGCGACCCAGCCGATCAACGGCGCGCCGACCGGGTTGGTTCCCAGGAACACCAGCACCCACAGGGCCATCACCCGGCCCCGGAAGGCCGCGTCCACGCCCATCTGGATGCGCTGGTTGGCGGCCTGGGCGAAGAAGACCATGCAGAAGCCGGTCGGCACCAGCAGTGCCACCACCAGCCAGTACGTCGACGCGAGGCCGACCAGGGTGCCGAAGCTGGCGCAGGCGATCGCCGCACCGAGCACCAACCAGACCGACGGGCGACTACGCCGGCCGGTGCCGCTCAGCGCGCCGCCGAGGGCACCGACGGCCAGGGCGGTGCTGAACAGGCCGAAGGAGGCAGCGCCGGTGTGGAACACCGTCTTGGCCAGCGCGGCCAGGGTGAGCTGGAAGTTGAACAGCGACATGCCGATCACCGACATCATCGCCATCGGCATCAGCAGGTCGGGGCGCCGCCACACGTACCGCAGACCGTCGACGACCCGTGCGGACGCCCGCTCGTCGCGCGGCAACAGGGCGTCGCGGTGCAGGTCGGCCGTCCGCATGCGGACCACGTTGACCAGGGGCGCGATCGAGCTGAGGGCGGTGAACAGGAACACCGGCCCCACGTCGAACGCGGCGATGGCCAGGCCGGCGACGGCCGGGCCGACGATCCGGGCGGAGTTGAACACGGCGGCGTTCAGCGACAGCGCGTTGGGCAGCAGAGACGTGCCGACGAGTTCGGAGACGAACGCCTGACGGACCGGGGTCTCGACGGCGTTGGCAGTGCCGAGCAGCGCGGCGAAGGCGAAGACGTGCCAGAGCTGCACCAGGTCGGTGAGGACCAGCACGGACATGCCGAGCGCCAGCACGGTCCAGAAGGTGTTGGCGGCGAAGAGCAGCACACGCTTGTCGTACCGGTCGGCGAGCCTGCCGGAGAGCAGGGTGAGCAGCAGCACCGGGGTGAACTGACACGCGGTGACCACGCCGAGCGCGGTCGCCGAGTTGTCGGAGAGCTCGAGGACGAGCCAGTCCTGGGCGATGAACATCATCCAGACGCCGATCAGTTTGATCAGCTGCCCGGATGCGAAGAGGCGGTAGTTGCGGACCTGTAGGGACTGGAACATCGTGCTCAGCTTGGCCTGCACTCTTGGTGCGCCTCCTCCGGACGTACGCGTCATCGACAGGTGACGGCACGGACCCGGTGGCGCGGGCGCGGCTCAGGCGCGAGCGAGCTGCTGGAGAATCTGGGCGGCCCTCTGCAGGGTCTCCCGTTCGTCCTCGTCGAGCGCGGCCAGCCGGTGGGCCAGCCATTCGTCGCGGGCCCGCTCGAACTGGTCGAGCACGGCCTGCCCCCCTTCGGTCGCCGCGAGGATGACCTGCCGGCCGTCGGTCGGGTGGGGTGTCCGCCGCACGAGGCCGCGGTCCTCCAACTTCCCGACGATCTTGGTCATCGTCGGTGGCTGCACCCGCTCGACGTCGGCCAGTTCCCTGGGCGTCAGCGCGCCCGCCAGCCGCAGGCTGGTGAGCGCGGAGACCTGGGTGACTGTGAGGTCGCCGACCGGTCGGGCCTGGCGGACCCGCCGGTTGAGTCGGGTGATCGCATCACGCAACTGGGGAGCCAGTCGCGCCGGTGGCACGCGTTCCGCCGTCACCGTCCGCTCCATCACGTTAGTTAGCTTAACTAATGAGCCTGGCTAACGACATCTCATATGACCAGGCTCACGAGGACATTGGTGCAGTTCCGGGCGAGGAATCCTGTTCGACTCCCCGCCCGGACGACCGTCAGAGCACCAGGGACTCGATCGGCCCGCGCAGGAAGTACAGCACGAACAACGCGGCCACCCCGTACAGCAGCGGGTGGATCTCGCGGGCCTTACCCTTCGCCAACTTGACCACCACGAAGGTGATCAGGCCGGCGCCGATCCCGTTGGAGATCGAGTAGGTGAACGGCATCAACACGATGGTGAGGAACGCCGGAATCGCGATCTCGTAGTCGGACCAGTCGATCGTCCGCACCGCGGTCATCATCAGGAAACCGACCACCACCAGGGCCGTCGATGCCGCCTCGAACGGCACGATCACCACCAGCGGCGCCAGGAACATCGCCAGCAGGAACAGCACGCCGGTGACCAGGTTCGCCACACCGGTCCGGGCACCCTCCGCGACACCGGCGGCACTCTCGATGTACGACGTGTTGCTGGACGTGCTGGCCGCACCACCGGCCGCCGCGGCGATCGAGTCGACGAGCAGGATCTCCTTGGCCCGCGGCGGGGTGCCCTTCTCGTCGAGCAGGCCACCCTCCTGGCCGACGGCCACCATCGTGCCCATGGTGTCGAAGAAGTCCGTGATCAGCAGCGTGAAGACGAACATCAGCACGACCACCCAGCCGGCCCGACCCCACGAGTCGAGCACGTTGAACTTGCCGAGCAGCGACAGGTCGGGCAGGTCCACCACCGTCTTCGGCAACTCCGGCACGTTCAGCGACCAACCCTTCGGGTTGGGTTGACCGTTGACGAACGACGGGCCGATGTTGCCGATCGCCTCCACGATCACCGCCAGCACCGTCGAGGCGAGGATGCCGATCAGGATCGCGCCCCGCACCCGACGGACCACCAGCACCAGGGTGATCAGCAGACCCACCACGAAGACCAGCATCGGCCAGCTCACCAGCTTGCCGCCGATGCCCAGACCGACCGGCACGGTGGTGTTGGCGTCGTCCGGGATCCGCCGGACGAACCCGGCGTCCACCAGGCCGATGATGGTCAGGAACAGACCGATGCCGACGCCGATCGCGGTCTTCATCTGGGTCGGCACCGCGCGGAACACAGCGGTCCGCAGACCGGTCAACACCAGCACCGCGATGATCACACCCTCGATCACCACCAGGCCCATCGCGTCGGCCCAGGTCATCTCGGGGGCGATCTCGTACGCCACCAGCGCGTTCACGCCCAGACCAGCGGCGAGCGCCAACGGGAACCGGCCGACGACACCCATCAGGATCGTCATCAGGCCGGCGACCAGCGCGGTAGCGGCAGCCAGCGCGGGAATCGGGAGGGTCTTGCCGTCACCGTCGACGGCACCACCCAGGATCAGCGGGTTGAGCACCACGATGTACGCCATCGTGAAGAAGGTCGCCAGGCCACCGCGTACCTCGCGGCTCATCGTCGAGCCACGGGCGGAAATCTCGAAGAACCGGTCGAAGCCGTTACGCGGTTGAGCGGGGTTGGGAGGTGTGCCGTTCTCGGGCGGCGCTACTGCCATCAGGTCCTCGCAGGTGATCTTCCGGTTGTCGCGCGCATCGTCCCAGATCAGCGACGGGCAGGGGAAGTCAGTCGCGTACGCTTGCCGAATGCCGAACGAGCAGCCACCGCGGCCCGCACCGCTGGACCCGCCGATGGTGCCGTTCGCCCTCGCCGGGTTGATCGCGTGGGCGGTGGCCGGGCTGGTCCTGCTGATCTTCTTCCGGGGTTGGCTGACCGACCACGGTCACCAGAACTGGCTCTGGACCTGCCTCGCCGGTTTCCTGTGGGGCTTCCCGGGGCTCGCCGTCATGATGCGGCACGACGCCAACCGACGCCGACGCCGCGCGAGCTGAGCCCGGCCGCCGCGAACGGTCAGGGGTGCCCGTACGGCTCCGCCGGCTCGGCGTTCTCCACCGAGCCCGGGGCACGGCTGACCGACATGGCCTCCACCGCGCTGTCGTCGTACACCGTGGGTAGTTCTTCGACGGCGGTCTCGGCCGCCTCGATGAGCGTCTCGGAGTGCGCGCCGCAACCGTGGTCGGCGCTCACCACCCGGCCGTCGTCCGGGGCGAAGAAGTTGCCGCACGCACCGAAGGCCTGCCGCATCGCACCGGCCAGCGGCAGGTAGAAACCGCAGCTGCCGCAACGGGCAGCGGCCGGCGCGGCCGTGGAGATCGGAGCGTCGGGGCCGTGGTCGCCGTCGTACCAGCGCTGCGCTGCCTCGATGCGGCCCTCGCGGGAGAACACCCGCGCCCGCCCGAGGCCCAACTCCCACGCGGTCTCCTCGACCGCCGGATCGTCGGAGAGCAGGTAACCGGGGACCAACCGGTCGTCGTCCGGCGAAGTCGGCAGCAGATCGCCCGGACCCAGGTCGCCCGGCTTGAGACGCTCCTGCCAGGGCAGCCAGCCGGGCGCGAGCAGTGCGTCGGGCCCGGGCAGCAGCACCGTCTCGCAGATGGTCACCGTCTTGCTGCGCGACACGCGGGTGACGGTGACCGCCCACCGCCAACCCCGGTAGCCAGCGAGGCGGCATTCGAAGTAATGGGTGACCAGCCGTTCACCTTCGGCAACAACCTGCAGGTGGTCGCCAACATCGTCGGCGTCGACCTCGGTGATGCCAGCACGAGCCACCTCGACGGCGGCGGCGCAGACCTGGTCGAGACGGGCGGCACGGGTGGAGGCGGGCCTGGTCACCTCACCATTGTTCCCCATGCGCCCCGCAGGGGTGACAGGGACTCCCGGGGAACCTTTCCCCGCAGTGGTGCGGCGTACCTGGATCAGATGGGCGAGGATGGTGCACATGCCGTCGTACTCCCGCTCCGAGCGATCCCTCCTCGGGCGGACGGTCGGCACCGGCATTCGCGCCGTTCGTCTACTGTTCCGCGGTTCGGTGGGCAGCGGCCGCTGGGTGACCCGCCGCGCCGGTCGGGCCCGGGCCCGGGGCGCCGGCGGCGAGGTCGGCATGGTGCGCCTGTTCGACCTGCACGCGCTCTCCTGCGCCGGTGACACCCTGATCGCCATCGGCCTGGCCGGGACGATCTTCTTCAACGTGCCGCTGGGCGAGGCCCGCAGCAAGGTCGCGCTCTACCTGCTGGTGACCATGGTGCCGTTCGCCATGCTCGCCCCCGTGGTGGGCCCGCTGCTGGACCACTTCCGGCACGGCCGGCGGTACGCGCTGGCCGCGACGATGCTGGGCCGCGCGTTCCTGGCCTGGTTGATCTCCGACTACATCCATGGATTCGGGCTCTATCCGGCCGCGTTCGGGGTGCTCGCGCTGTCCCGGGCGTACGGCGTGGCCAGGTCCGCGGCCGTGCCCCGGTTGCTGCCGGAGGGCCTCGGCCTGTCCCAGGTGGGAGCCCGGGCCAGTGTCTACGGCACGGTCGCGGGCGCGCTTGTCGCTCCGATCGGGCTGGCCGCGTTCTGGTTCGGGCCGCAGTGGCCGCTGCGCGTCGCGTCGGTGATCTTCCTGGTCGGCATGGTGATCTCCCTGCGCCTGCCGCCGAAGGCCGACTCGGAGCCACCGGAGCGGGTCCCCCGGCCACTCCGCGCGCTGGGCAGACACCGTGGCGACCGACCCCTGGGCCGAGGTCGCCCGGCCGGCCGCCTGGTGATCGCCACGCTGATCGGCTCCGCGACGCTCCGCGCGGTGTACGGCTTCCTCCTGCTCTTCCTCGCCTTCGCGATCAAGAAGGGCGACCTGACCACAGTGGTGTTCGGCCGGGATCTGGGCGCCGAGTGGGCATTGGGGGCGGTCGGCGGCGCGCTCGCGGTCGGCACGTTCCTGGCCACCGCCATCGGCACCCGTCTGCGCATCCACCGGCCGGCCGCCATCCAGTCCAGCAGCATGATCATCGTGGCTGGTGTGGCGGTGCTCGCCGTCATCCAGTTCTCGCTGGTGATGGTCGCCCTGCTCTGCCTGGTCGCGGCCCTGGTCAGCGGGATATCGAAGCTGGCCGTGGACGCCTCGATCCAGGAGCGCATCCCGGAGCGGCTGCGGGCGAGTTCCTTCGCCCATTCGGAGACGGTGCTGATGCTCGCCTTCGTCGCCGGCGGAGGGCTGGGGCTGGTCCCGTTCAACGGTCGGATGGGCATCGCGGTGGCCGCCGGGGTCGGCGTCCTGGCCGCGATCCGGGGTGTGCTGGTCGCCGCCCGCCTGCGAGGCGAGAAGCTGGCCGGCCGGCCGCTCGGTGACGACGAGCTGACCGAGGACGAGCCGGCCGACGAGCCCGCGGATGTCGCGCCCACCTCGCCGGCCCCGACCCAGGCCAGCTCGCCACGGTACGACGACCCGAGCCTGGCTCCTCCCGGCTACCACATCTACCGTCCGTCCTCGGCGGTCGGCGGCCCGGGTGGCGGGGCGGACGACGACACCCGCCGCGAATCCCCCGGCTCGGTCTCATGACCGGTCTGCTGGTGGTGACGGCGGTGCCCGCCGAGGCGGAGGCGGTCCGCGTCGGCCTGACCGACCACACCGTGACCGTCACGCCGGTCGGCGTGGGCCCGGCCGTCGCCGGTGCCGCCACCGCCCGGCTGCTGGCGCTGGCCGAGGCCGCCGGCCGCCCGTACCGTGCGGTGATCAGCGCCGGCGTCGCCGGCGGCTTCACCGGGCGGGCCCAGGTCGGCGACACAGTGCTCGGCACCGCCAGCATCGCCGCCGATCTGGGCGCCGAGTCGCCGGACGGGTTCATCCCCGTCGACGAGCTGGGCATGCCGCCGGCGATGCTGGGCGTCGGCGGCGTGGTGCCGGCCGATCCGAGCCTGCTGGCGGCACTGCGGGCCGCACTCCCGGCGGCCACGACCGGGCCGGTGCTCACCGTCAGCACCGTCACCGGCACCGAAGCCAGCACCCGGGAGCTACGCCGAAGGCATCCGCAGGCGGTCGCCGAGGCCATGGAGGGGTACGGGGTGGCGGTCGCCGCCGCCCAGGCCGGGGTGCCCTTCGCCGAGTTGCGCACCATCTCCAACCCGATCGGCCCGCGCGACCGAGACGCCTGGCGGCTGCGCGAAGCCCTCGCCGCACTGACCACGGCAGCGCCAGCGCTGCGCTGAGCCAGCCGCCGACTCACTTGTAGCTCTGCCGCCCCGGACGGCCCAAGCGCAGCGCGGCGGGCCGGCGGGCCTCGATCTCGAAGCCGCACGCCAATAGCAGGTCGATGCCTGCACCCTCGGCAAGCGCGGCCACGTCCTCGACACCCGCCTCACGCATGCCGGCGAGCAGGGCCGTGACCAGCCGACGCCCGAGCCCCAGCCGCCGGTACCGAGGGTCGACGAGCACGCCGTCGAGCACCATCTCGCGCTCCGCCTCGCCAGGGTGCCATTCCCCGTGCTCAAGGTGGGGACTCCGCTCATGTGCCCGCAGTTCCCCGACCGACTGCCCGTCGGGCAACTCGGCGATGTACCGCCAGCAGGTGGCCGGCAGATCGCCGACGAGCCGGCGGACCTGGGCCGTCCGACGAACCTCATCGCCCCACCGCCGGTTGTCGCGGTAACGCCGGTTCAGCTCGTACGCGGCCGGTGGCAGCGGAAGTGGATATCGCTCGGGCGGCAGCCTGTACCACTCCGCCCACCAGGCACCCGGCCAGTCCCGAGGCTCGTACACCGGCCAGACGTCCAGGTGAGCCGGGTACCGCCGCCCGGCCCCGTCCCGCATCTCGTCGTGCGGGACCGGCGTCGGCTCGGTGACGGCAAGGGCCGTCGGCACGCCGACGGCCACCTCCCCACCCGCTGCCGTGACCAGACGCTCCACCGTCCGGAAGCGGGGATCGGCAGCGCGCCCCGACTCGATCCGGGCCAGCGTCGGCTGCGGCACCCCGGACCTCTCAGCCAACTCCCGTTGACTGAGATCAGCGCGACGGCGCAGAGCTCGGAGAGCTCGGCCGAGGTCAGCCTCACCGGTTCCATCTGGGCAGTCGGTCGCCTCTGTCACAGGTCGATGCTCCCGGCTGATCGAGGCTCTATCAACAGCCATGTCAGGGCTGTGGATAACCCTGTGGAAAAGCTCTCGGGCCGGTGGATGGCACCTCCCAACGCCCCTTTGGAGCTGAATCGTTTGCGGCATCACCGCGCCGACCCTCATCTCCAGGACCGTGCTGCCCCAAGACCGCCCAGCCTGGGCGCGGTCAGCGGCACCGCCCGCCACGACACGGACGAGGCCCGACCCGGCGCGGTCCGGCACGGCGAGGTCCGGCGCGGCGAGGTCCGGCGCGGCCCGGCGCGGCGCGGCGCGGGCGAGGCTCGACCGGCGCGGCATTCTCCGGAACAGCCCCGCCCGATGCGATTCGTTTACGACATCAGCTCCAAAGGACGCCTGAGGCACGCGCCCCGCTGGCGTCGTCGACCGCCTTCGCCTCCGATCCGACCCGCCGGCCCGACCCGACCCGCCCGGCCAGGCCAGGCCTCCGAGCTGTCACGGATCACAGTGGGCGGGGTGGGCACGGGCCTCAGGGCGGGGGCAGGGCTAACGTGAGGGGCGTGGCGCTCTCCCTGGCGATCTCGCCCTGCCCCAACGACACGTTCGTCTTCCACGCGCTGGTGCACGGGCAGGTCCCCGGCGCACCGCCGGTCGAGGTGACCTACGCGGACGTGGACGTCACCAACACGGCGGCCGAGCGGGGCGCCTTCGACCTGGTCAAGGTCAGTTTCGCGGCGCTGCCCTGGCTGCTCGACGACTACCACCTGCTGCCCTGCGGTGGCGCGCTCGGTCGTGGCTGCGGCCCGCTGGTGCTGACCAGGGGCGACCGCACCGACCTGTCCGGCGCCACGGTGGCGGTGCCGGGCGACCGGACCACCGCGTACCTGCTGTTCCGGCTCTGGTCGGCCGGGCAGCCGCCAGCCCGGATCGAGGTGGTCCCGTTCCACGAGATCATGCCGGGCGTCGCGGCTGGGCGTTACGACGCTGGGCTGGTCATCCACGAGGCCCGGTTCACCTACCACCGACACGGCCTGAGCGCGCTCGTCGACCTCGGCGAGTGGTGGGAGGCCGACACCGGCCTGCCCATTCCACTCGGTGCGATCCTGGCCCGACGCGGCGCCGTCGACCCGGAGGCCGCAGCCGGCTGGGTCCGCGAGTCCGTCCGGCAGGCGTGGGCCGACCCGGCCGCCAGCCGGGAGTACGTGTTGGCGCACGCCCAGGAGATGGAACTCGACGTCGTGGACCGGCACATCGGCCTCTACGTCAACGAGTTCACCGCGGACCTGGGTGAGGCCGGTTTCGCCGCGGTGGCGGCACTGCTCGACCGCGCCGCCACCGCCGGCCTGGTGCCTCAGACCTCCAGCTCGCGCGCCACCGCGTGGACCAGCTGAGCGATCTTCTGCGCGGTCTTCTTGTCCGGGTACCGACCCCGGCGCAGGTCGGGCTGGACCTTGGCCTCCAGCACCTTGATCATGTCTTCGACCAGGCCGTGCAGCTCCTCAGCCGGTCGACGGCGCAACTCCGCCATCGACGGCGGCGCGTCCAGCAGCTTGACTCCCATGGCCTGCGCGCCCCGACGGCTGTCCACCACGCTGAAGTCGACCCGTTGGCCACCCTTGAGGTCGGTGACACCCGCCGGCAACGCCCCCTTGGGCAGGAACACGTCCCCGCCCTCGTCACTCGTGACGAAGCCGTATCCCTTGGCCGTGTCGTACCACTTCACTCGACCCGTAGGCACCTGAAAACCCCTGCTTCACTTGAGCCGCTACTGCTCCAAGGCTAGCTGGATCATGCCGTCGAGTGCCGCTGGGAATTCGGTGAGCCGATCCAGCACCACTTCCGCCCCGGCCGAGCGCAGCTCATCCCGCGAGCACGGGCCGGTCGCGACCCCGATCCCGGGCACCCCGGCCGCTGCCGCCGCCACCATGTCCGCGACATGGTCGCCGACGTAGTGGGTGGCGCCGTGCTCGCGTAGGGCGGTCGCCTTCTGCTCGGCGAACAGGTCGCCGGCCAACTCGTCGACCTCGAGACCGAGGTGGTCCAGGTGCAACCGGGCCAGCCGGCCGATCTTGGACGTGACGACCAGCACCCGCCCACCCCGCGCACGGATCACCTCGATGGACTCCCGCGCGCCGGGCAGCAGGAGCGTCGGGGTGATCGCGTACGCCGGGTACAGCTCGCGGTACACGAGCACGGCCGATTCGACCTGCTCCGATGGGAACCAGTGCGCGATCTCGGTACGCAGCGGCGGCCCGAGGCGGGACACCGCCAGCTCGGCGTCGATCGGCACGCCGGTCTTCGCGGTCAGCGCGCGGTACGCCGCGGCGATCCCGGGGCGGGAGTCGACCAGGGTCATGTCGAGATCGAATCCGACGGTCAGTGCGGGCATGCCGAAAAACGTACCCGGCGACTCCCGTCCGGCCGAACGTCCGAGGGGCGCGGAGGCCCGCTGCCGGGCTAGCGTGGAAAGACGATGACCACCTCACTCGCCGACCACCTGCGGTCGCTGCCCGACGAGTCACTGGCCGCGCTCCTCCAGCTGCGGCCCGATCTCGTCGTGCCCGTGCCAGCCGACGTCTCCGCCCTGGCCATCCGGGCCCAGTCCCGGGTCTCGGTGGCGCGTGCGCTGGACGGGCTGGACCAGTTCACCCTCCAGATCCTCGACGCCGCCCGCCTCACCCGGAACCCGGACGACGGCACCACGGCCACCGACGCCGTCCTGGCCATGGCGACCTCCGGGCCGCACCCGCCGGCTCCGACGGCCGTCCGGGCCGCCGTGGGTCGGCTGCGCGCGCTCTTTCTGCTGTACGGCCCGGAGCACGCGCTGGAGGTGGTGCCCGCCGTCGACGAAGTCGCCCCGTACCCCGCTGGGCTCGGCCGGCCGGCGGCGGAGCTGGACCCGCGCACGGCCGTGCTCTGCGCGGACCCGGCGAAACTGCGCCGGACGCTGCTCGCCGCCCCGCCGTCGGCTCGGGCGATCCTGGACCGCCTGGCTGCCGGCCCGCCGGTGGGCAGTGTGCCTCCGGGCGCGTTGCAGGCGCCACCGCTCGGTGCGGAGGACCCGGTGCTCTCCGACCCGACCAACGGTGGTGCCCCGGCCGGCTCCCCGGTGCGTTGGCTCGTCGACAACCGGCTGCTGGTCCCCGTGACGACCGGCTCGTCGACGGCCAGCGGCACTGTGGAGCTGCCCCGCGAGGTCGGGTTGCTGCTGCGCCGCGACAGCGGCCCGCTCGGCCCGCTGCGCACCAGCCCACCGCCGGTTGCCGGTGCGCCGCGCGAACCGAAGGCCGTCGACTCGGCCGGCGCCGGGCAGACGATGGAGGTGGTCCGGAACACCGAAGGGCTGCTGGAGCAGCTGGCCGACGAACCCGCGCCGGTGCTGCGCTCGGGCGGCATCGGCGTACGGGACCTGCGGCGGCTGGCGCGTACCGCCGGGTTGGACGAACCGACGACCGCGCTGCTGCTGGAGGTGGCGTACGCGGCGGGGCTCCTCGGCGAGTTGGAGATGCCGGGCGCGGCCTCCGGCCGGTACGGGGCCGATCAGCAGGTGCTGCCGACCGGCGGGTACGAGGTGTGGCGGGCCGCCTCGCTGGCCCAACGCTGGGAGCAGTTGGCCCGGGCCTGGCTGACCATGACCCGGCAGGTGGGGCTGGTCGGCCGCCGGGACGACCGGGACCGGCCGATCGCCGCGCTCTCCTCCGAGGCCGAACGGGCGAGTGTCCCCGGCACCCGGCGGGCCGTGCTCGGCGTGCTCGCCGACCTGGAGCCGGCTACCGCGCCCACCCCCGACGAGGTGCAGGACCTGCTCGACTGGCGGGCGCCACGACGCAGCCGGGGCCGGGACACCGCGCACCGGGAGGTGCTGGCCGAGGCCGCGCAGTTGGGTGTCACAGGTCTGGGTGCGCTCACGTCCTACGGTCGGCTGCTGCTGGGTGACCTGAGCTCGACCGACGAGCGGGGCGGCGAGGATCCGCTGGGCGTGCACGCGGACGTCGAGAGCGGCGACCCGTCGAGTGCCGCCAGGGCGTTGGACGCGCTGCTGCCCGCACCGGTCGACCACTTCCTGGTGCAGGCCGACCTGACAGTGGTGGTGCCCGGCCCGCCCGAACCGGCGCTCGCCGTCGAGTTGGAGGCGATGACCGAACTCGAGTCGGCCGGTGGGGCCAGCGTGCACCGGGTCACCACGTCGAGCGTGCGACGGGCGCTGGATTCCGGCTACACGGCCGACGACCTGCACGACGTGTTCCGGCGGCGGTCGCGTACCCCGGTGCCCCAGGGCCTCACCTACCTGGTGGACGACGTGGCCCGTAAGCACGGCGGGCTGCGGGTCGGTCTGGCCGGGGCGTACCTGCGCAGCGATGACGAGACCCTGCTCAGCGAGGTGCTGGCGGACCGTCGGCTGGAGTCGTTGGCGCTGCGTCGGCTCGCCCCGACGGTGCTGTGCACGCAGTACCAGGTGGGCCGGTTGCTGGGTGCGCTGCGCGACGCCGGGTACGCCCCGGTGCAGGAGGACGGCACCGGCAGCACGGTGCTGGCAAGGCCGCGGATCCGCCGGGCCCCGGCGCGGGTGTCGGTGACCACCCGGACGCTCGACCCGTTGTCCACCCCGAAGCTGCCCATGCCACGGCTGCTCGGTGTGGTGGAGCACATCCGCAGGGGTGAGGCGGCGGCGCGGGCGGCCCGACGGGCGCCGGCGGTGGTGCGTGGCGGTGCGGCGGGGCTGGGTGGCGGCCCGGTGCCGGCACACACGCACAGCGAGGCACTGGCGGTGCTTCAGCAGGCGGTGCGGGACAAGGCGCTGGTCTGGGTCGGTTACGTCGACGCTCACGGGGCGACCGCGTCCCGCCTGGTCAAGCCGGTCTCGATCGGCGCTGGCTACCTGCGCGCCGAGGACGAACGGACCGAGATGCTGCACACGTTCGCGCTGCACCGGATCACCGCGGCGGTGCTGGCGGACTGACCGGTTCGGGTCGGCTGACCGGCAGCGCCACCGGGGCGCTGTCGGTCAGCGGCGGCTGCGGCGGACGGTGCCGACCACCGAGATGATCAGAAGTAGCGCGAAGCCGGCGCCGGCGGACTCCCCGACCGAGTCGACGAAGCCCTGCCGCAGCACCAGCCATCCGAAGAGGAACCACCCGAGGAGGAGTGCCGCCGCGACGGCGTACGCGATCACCGTCGCTCGGGACACCTCGTCGGGTGGTGCCTGCTCATGTTCCGCGATCACGTCACGGTCGACCGTCATACCCAGCCTCCCCGCCCGGTCCGGCCCTGGACTCCCAGGGTGACACTCGTTGGACCGGTCGGACAGGGGTTAAACCCCCGATTCGCGGCCGTGTCGGTCAGGTGCCGGGACGGCGGCCGATCAGTACCACCCGGGTGCCGACCTTTCCCAGTTCCCACATCCGGACCGCGTCGACGTGCAGAAGGTTGACGCAGCCGTGCGAGCCGATGGACTTGTCGTGCAGGTAGGTGGTGGTCTCGTGGAAGCCCATCCCCTGGGTGAAGTGCTGCCAGTACGGCAGCCACACCTCGTACGGGTCGGACCACTCCTTGGGATTGCGGAAGTTGACGGTGAACGTGCCGGACGGGGTGCGGTAGCCGGACATGCCGGTGCGGGTCACCGTCGGCTCCATGATCACCTTGCCGCCTCGGACCGCCCAGACGGTCTGCCGGGTCAGGTCGACGCAGAACGTGGTGCCGGTGCCGGCCTTGCACCGGCTCGGATCGGTGGTGGCGAGGCGCTGGGCCACGTCGAGGGTGGTCGGTCCGGCGCGACCCTCGACGGGGCGAATGCCGTACCTCTTCTGGAACTTCTTGATCGCGGCGCAGTCCGCGGCGGACTGCCGGCCGTCCACGGTGACCGTCCCGAACCCGCCCACCTGGGCCAGGTAGGTCTCCACCTGGCGCTGGTGCTGGCCCTGCGGGCAGCCGGCGACTGTCGGCGTACCCGTGCTGGGGGTTGGTTTGGGTGTGACGGTGCGGGTGGGTTTCGGCTTGGGCTTGGGTGTGGCGGAGGTGGGTGCGACCGGCGTGGGCCGGTCGCGCTGGTCCGGCCCGGGCGCGCCGCTCGCCCCCGTTGCCTTTTCCGCCGCACCGGCTGGGGCGGCTCCCCCGCCACCACTCCCACCGGCCTGCGGATCGAACGTGCACGCACCGGAACCGACCAGCACGACCACCAGCAGGGCAACCAGCCGGGAAGTGTTGCAGACACGCTTCATGGCACCTCCCCAGAGATTCGCCCCTTTGCTAGACGTTCGTGAGTGCCGTCACGGTTGCACCTGGTGAGCAACTTTCTTTGGACATCCCGCCCCGTGCAACACTGGATGGTCGGCCATCTGCGGGTATGCGACCCGCCAGGGCCGAAGACCGACCGAGGAGAGGACGCTGGCGTGAGCGGTGGACCACTGATCGTGCAGTCGGACAAGACCCTGCTGCTGGAGATCGACCACCCCGACGCGCAGGCGTGCCGGATGGCGATCGCGCCCTTCGCCGAGTTGGAGCGCTCGCCGGAGCACGTGCACACGTACCGGCTGACGCCGCTGGGTCTGTGGAACGCCCGCGCGGCGGGGCACGACGCCGAGGGTGTGGTCGACTCGCTGCTGAAGTACTCCCGCTACCCGGTGCCGCACGCGCTGCTGGTGGACGTGGCCGAGACGATGGACCGGTACGGCCGGCTCCAGCTCGCCAACGACCCGGCGCACGGGTTGGTGCTGCGCGCGCTCGACCGGCTGGTGCTGATCGAGGTGGCCAAGAGCAAGAAGCTCGCCGGCATGCTCGGCGACAAGATCGACGACGACACCATCCGGGTGCACCCGTCCGAGCGTGGCCGGCTCAAGCAGGCGTTGCTCAAGCTGGGCTGGCCGGCGGAGGACCTGGCCGGCTACGTCGACGGTGAGGCGCACCCGATCGAGCTGGCCGAGGCCGGCAAGGACGGGCGCAAGCCGTGGACACTGCGGTCGTACCAGCGGGAGGCCGTGGAGGCGTTCTGGGCCGGCGGGTCGGGTGTCGTGGTGCTGCCCTGCGGCGCCGGCAAGACCCTGGTCGGCGCGGCGGCGATGGCCGAGGCGAAGGCGACGACGCTGATCCTGGTCACCAACACGGTCGCCGGCCGGCAGTGGAAGCGGGAGCTGATCGCCCGCACGTCGCTGACCGAGGAGGAGATCGGCGAGTACTCCGGCGAGCGCAAGGAGATCCGCCCGGTCACCATCGCCACGTACCAGGTGCTCACCTCGCGTCGCGGTGGCGCGTTCACCCACCTGGACCTGTTCGGTGCCCGCGACTGGGGCCTGGTCGTCTACGACGAGGTGCACCTGCTGCCCGCGCCGATCTTCCGCTTCACGGCGGACCTCCAGGCCCGCCGTCGGCTGGGCCTGACGGCGACTCTGGTACGCGAGGACGGCCGCGAGGGTGACGTGTTCAGCCTCATCGGCCCGAAGCGGTACGACGCGCCGTGGAAGGACATCGAGTCGCAGGGCTGGATCGCCCCGGCCGAGTGCACCGAGGTACGGGTGACCCTGACCGACGCGGAGCGGATGTCGTACGCGACGGCCGAGGCCGAGGAGCGTTACCGGATGGCGGCTACCGCCCGCACGAAGCTGCCGGTGGTCAAGGCGCTGGTCGATCGGCACCCGGAGGATCAGGTGCTGGTGATCGGGGCGTACATCGACCAGTTGCACCAGCTCGGCGAATACCTCGACGCGCCGATCATCCAGGGTTCGACCACGAACAAGGAGCGGGAGCGGCTGTTCGACGCGTTCCGGTCCGGCGAACTGCGGACGTTGGTGATCTCCAAGGTCGGCAACTTCTCCATCGACCTGCCCGAGGCGGCGGTGGCGATTCAGGTGTCCGGGACGTTCGGGTCACGCCAGGAGGAGGCGCAGCGGTTGGGGCGGGTGCTCCGGCCGAAGGCCGACGGCCGACAGGCGCACTTCTACACGGTGGTGTCCCGGGACACGATCGACACCGAGTACGCGGCACACCGGCAGCGCTTCCTCGCCGAGCAGGGATACGCGTACACGATCGTCGACGCCGACGACGTCCTCGGCCCACCCCTGCCGACCGTCGACTGACGCGCGCGCGAGGTTGATCGACTCGGTTTTCAGGAAGTCGCGGTGTCCGAGGCGCTCTGATACCCCGACTTCCTGGAACCCGAGTCGATCTGTGGGTTGGGCGCGGGCGCGGCCCGGGGACGTGGTGTCTCTCGCACTCGCTATCGAGCTGATGTCGTAAACGAATCGGCCGGATCCGGGGCGCGGCCGATCCTGGCCATCGCATGGTTCACTGTCGGGCATGTCGTGGCGAAGGACCCGATCGTCCCTGGTGGTCATCGTGACAGCCGCCGTGGTGGTGGCAGGAATGGCCCCCTTGCGGTGGACCCACAACCACCCGCCGTACGGTCCGGCAACCCTGGCCATCACCTCCTCGCTCAGCCTCGTCAGCTACGCGGAGGCGCAGGCGGCTCTCGGCGAGAGGATCCGCCCGCCGCTGGCCTCCGACGAACGCGACCAACTGGTGCTGGGCCGGGTCGCCTGGCAGCCGCCTCCCGAGCCACTCGATGGCGGCTACCTCGCGGTGTTCCTCATCGACAAGCGCACCAACCGCAAGCCGGGCGACTTCGTAGCCTCCGGTCCGCAGGACGTCGTCAGCCTCGGCAGCGCCGGCGTCGAGAACAGGATCGCCGAACGCTATGCCTGGCTACGGGGTGCGGGCGACGTCAAGGTCGGAGACGACGAGTGGCAGAGCAACGGCAACAGACTTGCCGTGTACGACGAGACGGCCTCGCCACTGACATTCGTCGCGCTTTTTCCGTACGTCGCTGATGCTGCCCGGAAGCCGACGGTAGCCACCGCGCCGGTTGGGATGTCCGACCTGCTGTTGGCTCTGGTCTACCTGGGGCCGAACGGGCAGGTCTACTGGGCGCAACGGCTCCAGGGCTGAGTGATCCAGGCAACGGGGAAGACCTGAACCGGACCATGACGCAAAGCCGACGAGCCGGGTCATTCGGCGTGCGCGGCAACGCTCACCGGGAGAAGCGGTCCACCAGCACCGCCAACCGCCGGTCGTGGTCGGTGCGGCGAAGCCTGCCGCTGCGCATCAGCGTGACCAGACCGTGCAGGCCGCTCCAGAACGTCTCGGTGAACGTCTCCAGGTCACCGTCGCCGGCGAACGGGCGCACCGTCTCGGCCAACTCGGCGAAGCCGCGGGCGAGGTCGGTCGGGACGTCCTGGCTGGCGAACGGTAGATCGACGATAAGGGTGAACATCGCGTCGTAGATCGCCGGCCGTTGCTCGGCGAAGTCGGTGTACGCAGCCGCGACGTCGGCGACCGCCTGGCGCGGATCGGCGGCCGACGTCCGGGCCGAGGCCAGCGCTACGGCCAGTTCGGCGAAGCCCTCGACGGCGACCGCCGCCATGATGGCGTCCTTGCCCTTGAAGTGGCTGTAGAGGACGGGCTGGCTGTACTCGATCTCGGCGGCGAGCCGCCGGGTGGTCACGGCGTCCCAGCCCTCCGCCAATGCCAGGTCGCGTGCCGTGGCGATGATCGCCTGTTCCCGTTCAGCCCGCTCGCGCTCCCGGCGTGCCTGTGTCGACATGACAGCAACCCTAGCACCGCTAGCGTTGCTGTCGTTGCTCTGCTAGCGTCGCTCCCATATCTAGCATCGCTAGGAAATGGAGAAGATCATGCTGGCACCCCTCGCCTACGGGCTCGCCGTCGTCCTCAGCCTCTTCGTCGTCTTCATCGGAGCGCGGTTCCTGCTGGTGCCGCAGGCCGCAGCCGCCGGGTACGGGGTTCCGGCCCGACCGGACGGCGACACCGCCTACCTGACGGTCAAGGGACTGAAGGACCTGACCTTCGGGCTCCTCGGCCTCGCCCTGATCGCCTTCACCACCGCCGACGCGGTCGCGTGGTACATGCTGATCGTCGCGCTCGTCCCGCTGGGTGACACCCTGATCGTGCTGCGCAACGGCGGGACGAGGGCCGTCGCCTTCGGCATCCACTTCGCGACGGCCGTTGTCGTCCTCCTGAACGCCGCGCTGCTGTTCGCTCTGTGACCCACTCCGACGCCGGGCTCGTCCCGTTCGGACACATCGGCAGTGGCCGCGCCCCGACGAGGGCGCGGCCACTGCCGGGACGGTCAGTACTGCGGGGTGACGAAGATGCCCGCCTGGTCGGCGACCACGTGGGCGGTGCCCGAGCTGCTGTTGTAGAGGTTCAATCCGCCCTTGGTCCCCACGATGGCGAGGTTCGACGATGTCTCGCCCGCCACGAAGTTGAGGTTCGACACCGCCGGACGCGCCTCGGCGCCCGGATGCGCGATGAGGAAACCGGAGCTGGCCGGCGCGGTGACGGTAAGGTTCGCAACCACGGCGGCGGCCGTCACGCAGCAGGCCAGGTTGTCGACGTACGGGCTGACGTTCACCGACTCCCAGGGCTGAAGGGGCTTCGCGCCTCCCCGGTTGGGCAGGCCCGTGGCGTCCCGGCTGTCGGCGATCCGCAGCGGCCCGTTCGGAACGTAGCTGAGCTGTCCGTCCACCCCGAAGTATCCGGCCAGGTCCGCGATCACGTGGACGCTGCCGGAGCTCTGGTTGTGGATGTTCGCCTTGAGGTCGGTCACCGGCACGATCACCAGGTTCGGGATGGTCTGGCCGGCGACGAAGTTCAGGTTCGACGCGGTTGGCACGGGCGAGCCGTACGGGAAGACCTTCAATACGCCGCTGGTCGTCGGCGCGGTGACGGTGACGTTGAGGACGACGGCCGTCGCGCCCGGCGAGACCTTCCGGTCCAGGTTGAGCGTGCGCGTGCTGTTCGGCGCGAGCGCGCCGCCGTCGGTGCGGGTGTCCAGGACCCGCGTCAACGGCTGGGTGGCGAAGCCGTCGCCGGCCTCCGCGTACCAGCCCTGGAGGTCGGCGACCACGTGCACCGTGCCGCCGCTGCTGTTGCGAATCCTGATCTTTCCGTTGCTCATCGGCACGGTCACCAGGTTCGGCACCGTCTCTCCCGCCACGAAGTTGACGTTCGAGGCGGTCGGCGCGTTCGTGCCGTCCGGGTAGACGGTCAGGAACCCGGCGGCCGTCGGCTGGGTCACCGTCACGTTCAACACCAGGGCGCTGATGTCCGCCGCCGGCACGCCGCCGATGCTGTCGACAGGCACCACCACCTCGGACTTCGGCGGCACCGGGGTGCTGGTGCCCACACCGACCGCGGACCTCGTGTCCAGGAGCCGCTTTGGCGCCACCGCCGTGTAGTGCGCCCCGAGCACCGTGCAGCTCGGGGAGCTGGCGCCGGCGCTGGACCGGAAGCCGGTCGTGCTCCAGTGCACCTGCACACAGGCGTTACCCGCCCGACGGAACCGGTGGTTCTCGTTGAGCGACGGCGTGCCGCCCCGCCATAGCGGGGAGTCACCGTACTGGTAGGCGAAGGATCCGATCGGCCCGTCGGTCGTCCACTGGGTCGAGGCGCTGGCGCGGAGCGTGGTGTCCAGGGGGCCGGCGCCGATCGTCCGGTGCAGGCGCTCGACCCGGAGGGTGGTCGGCCCAAGCCGCTCAACTGCCCCCCGGTCGTGGTAGCCGTTACCCGTGCCCGTGTTCGCCCACGTCGGGTCGTCGGCGTGGGCGTTGCCCATCAGGTCGGTGGCCAGCACCCCGGGTGCGTTCGCGTCGGCGGAGTCGATGGCCGGGGAGCTCTGCTTCAGCGCGATGTAGCCGCGGTCCTCGAACCTGGGGTCGAGCAGCGGGTCGGCGACGATGTCGAACCCGCCCTGCCCGGTGGCCGCCTGGAAGTCCCCGAGCGTCCGGTACGTGGTCGCGCCCCAGCGGTAGAGGGCCCAGCCGGTGGTCGGATCGATCAGGTTGTGGTGGACGGTCGTCTGCGGAACCTCCGCCGGAAGGACCATGATCGCCGTCTTCACCGTCGGTTCGCCCTCGCAGAGCCTCTGGTCCGGCAGGGGCTTGACGATGTTGTTGGCGACAGTGACACCGGGCGAGGCGACGAGCGTGATGCCCGGAGTGCACCCGGCCTGGATGGTGTTGTTGGTAACTATGGCGCCCGCGGCCCGGGTCAGATCCATCCCGCCGTTCGGAATCTGGTTGGCGATCACCATCGTGCCCGTCGAGTCGCCTTCGACGACAAGCGCTGTCGTACCAGGGGAGTGCAGGAAGTTCCGGCTGATGGTCACATCGGCGGAACCACCGGTGACCTTGATCAGGGGCCGGCTGGTTCCGGTGACGGAAGTGCCGTCGACGGTAACCCGAGACGCGCCGTCGACAACGACAGGCACCTCTGGGCGCCCGTAGATGGCGAAGCCCTCGACGACGACGTCGTGCACCTGGCGCAGGGTGAAGACCGATCCGGTGCCGGTGTCCGCGCCGTACCTGCCCACCCGGACGACGCCGTCCCGGGTGTTGGCTGCCTTGAAGGTGATCGGAGCCGCTGCGGTGCCCGATCGGGTGACCGCGACACTCTCCGGGTAGAGCCCCGGCTGCACCAACACGGTCTGACCGGGCTGCACGACGGCCGCGGCCGCGGCGATGGTGCAGAACGGCGACTCGGCCCTGCCGTCGCCGTTGGGTACGCAGTCCGTCTCGCTGACGAAGAGCTCCGAACCGGTGGACGTTGGCGCCGCCGAGGCGGAGGAGGGCGCGGGAGCCGCGGTGGCAGCGGGAATCACCGGCCCGACCAGAGTCGCGGCACCGACCAGTGGCACGAGCGCGAGCAGGGAGCGAACGGCTCTCTTCATGAATGCCCCACGGTGATCAAGGATGATGTGCCGCGGCAGCCTACCCCGCTCAGGGCGTGCCCGAGGCCCCCTCGACCACCGGCCACCTGCCGATCAGGCGGGCCGTGTCAGGACGTCGGGGGTGGGCAGCGGTCGGGGAGGGTCACCTGGCCGGGGCGGTGGTCGAAGCTGTCCATCGTGAACCACTCGTCCAGCTCGGGATCGAAGAGGTTCTGGAGGCCGAACTGGAGCACCTGCCACCACCGGGTCGGGTCGCGCTGGTCGACGTAGATGTCACCGAGCGCGAGCGGGAACCGGAAGAACTCCCCCGGCACTGTGGAGCCGCCGACGACCCCGACCCGCCAGTGGTCGACGTGCCGGCCCTTGTCCCCCTGAAGGATCTCCGGCCCGACGAAACGGGACGTCTTCAGCTTGTCGTTGAAGATCTGCCGGTTGAAGAACCCCGGGATCTTGCTGCACTCGCGCGGCGGGAACAGCGGGATGTTCGGCCACTTGTAGGTGAGCGTGTAGAGCGTGTTCTCGTAGATCAGGTTGGTGAACCAGATCGGATGCTCCGGGCCGCCGGCGATCATCTGACTGTTGCCGTCGCGGCCCTGCCAGGTGAACGGCACGTCGATGCCGAGGTCGCGCACGATGTACCGGCCGGTGCCCTGGAAGTCCGCCGGCAACTGCGGCGGGCGCGGCTCGGTCGGCACAGGGGTCACGTCGCCGTCCTCACGGGCCGCGCGGGGCGGCGGGGCCGCCGCCGGGCCAGGCGCGACCACCCCGAGGGCGAACAACGCACCGGCCACCATCGAAACCACAGCCCGACGTGTACGCCTCGACGCCATCTGCCCTCCGCCGTTGTCGAAAGTGGCCGGCGGGTCGGCCGCACCTGCCTTCGGCGAAGCGTAGGAGCAGGGAAAACGTGAAAGCCGGTGGAACGGACGGCCTCCACCGGAAGGGTGACGCACCCGCGCAGCCCTGATCGACTCCGTTTGCTGAAAGTCGCGGTATCCGAGGCATGTTGATACCGCGACTTCCGGAAAACCGAGTCGATCAAGGCGCGGGGCTGGAGCGGGAGCCGGCCCGAGACCGATGCGGTCCCGGGCCGGCGTAACGCGAACCTGATTACTTGATCAGCTTCCAGGGGCCGTTCTTGTCACCGGGCTCCTGGCCGCGCGTCCACCACTTGGCCTCGTACACGTGGCCCTTGAAGGACACCCGGTCACCCGCGTTATAGACCTTCGTGAGCGTCCAGGCCGCCGGGCTGTTGTCCGGCGGGGTGGGCGCGATCTCCTCCCAGGAGCCGTTGCGGTCGCCCGGCTTCTGGTTGCGGGTGTACCACTGGGCCCGCCACTTCTTGCCGTCGTACATGGCGAAGTCACCAGAGTTGAAGATCCGCGACGCGGTCCAGATCGAGGTGCCGTCCTCGGTCATGGCGAGTTCCTGCCACGCACCATTCGGGTCGGCGCCCGGCTTCTGGTTCTTCGTGTACCAGGAGGCCCGGAAGACCCGACCCTGGTAGGTGGCCCGGTCCCCGTCGTTGTAGACCGTCGACGGGTTCCACTCCGCCGGCAGGTTCACCGTCAGGGTGGCGCTGGCCTCGACCGGGGTGAGGTGGTCGCTGCCCGGGTACGACACGGTCAGGTTGTGCTGACCGCCGGCGAGGCCCACCGGAAGGGTGAACGTCGCAGCCCCGTTCGTCAGCGTGGCCGAGCCACGAACTGTCGTACCCTCGCGCAGCTCCACCGCGCCGGTGACCGGCGTGCTGCCGGCCGCGACCTTGACGGTCACCGTCGCCGCGGTGCCCCAGGTGGTCGGGGCTACGGTGACGGTCATCGTCGGGACCTGCTTGGCGGTACGGAACACGGCCGGCTGGGCCACCGCCTCACCGCCGTCGGCGCTCTTCGCGGACACGATCCAGCCGTACGACGTACCCGGCAGAAGCTTGCCCCAGGTCGTCGTGGCGACCCCGTTCGATGTCACCTCGTCGGTCCCGATCGTGCCGGACGGCACGTACGCGGCGAGCGAGTCGGTGGCGAACGACGTCTTACGGGTGCTGAGGTCCACCGGCAGGGTCAGGTTGTCCTCCGAGCCGTTGTAGCGCGGCTTGGTCTGGCTGCCGTCCTGACGGATGTCGTACTCGGTCGCCCCGAAGTTCTTCAGGAACGGCGAGTACGTGTCGATGTGCATCTCGGCCCGGTCCACGTCGAACTGGAGCAGGCGCAGGAAGCTCGCGCCGAACTGCAACCGGTCGGTGGCCCTGTGGTCCGGCTTGCCGTCCCCGTTGACGTCGACGGTCCCGTCCGCGGCGACCTGCTTCGGCCACAGCTCCCCGGCAGTGACCGTGTAGAACTGGTAGTCCGCCAGCAGCTCGACGACGTCGTGGCTGACCGTGACGCCGATCTTCGACTTCAGGTTGGTGCCGACGCCGTGCTCGTGACCGGCGAGGACCAGGAAGACGTTCGCGTTGGTCTCCACGACCTGCTTGAACAGCGGCGAGCCGTCCGGCGCGGAGAAGTCCGCCCCGCGACCGTCGGGGTTGGCCGACGGCTTCAGATAGTCGTGGGAGAGCAGGATCCCGTTGCGGTCCTTGTACCGCTTGAAGATCGAGTCAGCCCACTTGGCCTCGGCCGGCGTCACCCCGTACGACAGGCCGACCGCGACGAAGTCCAGTCCACCGGCGGAGAACAGCAGGTAGTTGTTCTGGTTGTCGGTGCCGGGCGTGACGGAACCGTCGGCGTTGGTCACCTCGTCCCACGCGTGGTATTCGGTGCCCTTCGGCCAGGACTTCGCCGTGCCGTAGTACCTGTCGGCGCTGAAGGTCCGACTGAACCGGGAGGTCGGGCCGGTCTCCGCGCCCAACTGGTCGTCGTGGTTGCCGGCGATGACCTGGTTGACGACGCCGTTGTCGTCGAGGATCTTTTGGAAGCCGGAGGCGACGGCGAGTTCCTTTTCCACCTGCTCGTGCAGGCCGGGCCGCTTCAGCGAACCGTCCGGGTTCTTCGCCAGCGGGTCGTAGTAGTCGTTCTCGATGATGTCGCCCGTGTGGGCCGTGTACGCGATCTTGCGACTGTCCGCGTTGTCGGCGATCCACTGCATCTGGTCGCGGTACGCGGCCGACCAGATCGCCTGCTCCTCGACCGTCTCGACGTCCGAGGGTTCGGCGTGGCCGTCGAAGTCGTCGTACGTGCCGCCGGCCGCACCCTCGGTGATGTACTGGGTGTCGGTGAAGTGCGCCAGCGAGAAGTCGTACGACGCGGGGTCCTCGAAGCGGTCCTTGTCGTTCTGCGCCGTGGAGTCGCGCGGGGACAGGTCGTCGGCGAACGGGTCCTCACCGGTGACCAGCACATGGACGACGCCACCGTCGCGGTAACCGGCCTCCACCTGCGCGGTCAGGACGGTGTCCTGCCCGGCCTGGCCACGGGAACTGGTCAGCACGACCCACTTCTTCGTGGCCGGGTTCCAGACCCGCAGCGCCACGATCCGGGCCGGGTCGATGGTGCCCGACCAGCGCAGCGTCGGCTCCTGCCTGGCCGCCGCCAGCGGCAGGTCGTACCGCTGGAAGACCACCCCCCGGCCGGACGCGCTGTCGACAGTCGCGCCGTCGAGCGGACGCAGAGAGGTGACGTCCACGGACGTGTCGTGCTGAACGTCGAGCGCGGTCGGCACGTCGGCCGCCTCACCCTGGTAACCAGCGGTCGGCAGGACCACGTCGGCCTTGGTGAAGGTGGCGGTCAGACCGACCCCCTCCGCTCCGGGGATCCGGGCGGACAGCTCGGCGGAGAGCGGGTCGGTGCCCTTGACCGTCGAGTTCAGCTCCGTCGGGACGTCCGGGATGCTGGCGCTGCTGAACCGCACCTCACGGGTGGCGGTGTTGCCGAGCGCGTCGGTCGCCGTCACCGCGATGGTGTGCTCCCCGGCGGGCAGGCCGTGGCCGATCTGGTCACCCTGCTTGACGGCCGCGCCGTCCAGCGTGAGGACCGGCGCACCGGCCAACCCGGTGGCGTCCTTGATCCGGACGTCGAGCGCAACCGTCGACGTCAGCCGCTGCCCGGCGGCCGGGACGCTGCTCTCGATCTCCGGGGCGGTGTTGTCGCTGGTGAAGCGCCGCGTCGAGGTCTTGTCCCCGACGACCGCCTTGATGGTGTGCGCGCCGTCCGCGATCGTCGTCGTGTCGACGTCCGCGCGCTTGCCCAACGCCGGCAACGCCGAGCCGTCCGGCGCGGTGACGTCGAACATGACCATCTTGGTCAGCACCCCGTTGAAGCTGTTGCCACAGGTGCCGTCACCGAGATACGTGGTCACCTGGGAACCGGCCGGGTAGCTGGCCGAACCGATGGTGACCGTCGTCTGCGCGATCGACCGGGTCAGCTGCGTCGCCTTCGCGTCGGTCGGAAGCAACTGGAAGTCCCGCAGCGTGAAGTCGTCGAAGTTGTCGCAACCGCCCGGCTTCGCGCTGCCTCGGTCGTTGCCCGCCACGACCTCGACGGCGTTGACACCCGGCACCAGCCACTCGTTCGGGAAGCTGAGGTCGGCGACCTCCTTCTCCCACATCCCGATCTCCAGCGGAATGCCGTTGATCAGCACCTTGTTGTCGTACCCGTTGTCGCTGCCGTTGCCGCCGACGAACACCTTCAGGTGCGCGTCGCCCCCGCTGCCGAGGGTGTCGACGGTGCGCGTCGTCGGCGCGCCCTCGACGGTGAAGTGCAGCTCGGCCTCCTTGTTGGGCCCGCAGGTGCCGTCGCCCAACGCCAGCGAGGCGGCTGTCGTCTCCGCCTTCGTCACTGTCGTGCCGCTGGTGGTGACGACGAACGTGCTGCCGGCCGTCACAGTGCCCGCCGTGCTCAGGGTGAGGCTCGTCGCGGCCCGGGTGAGCTTGAAGTCGTCATGGTTGGCGCAGGTCGCCCCGCTCACCGTGCCGTTGTAGTCGCCGGTGCGGACCTCGACGACGTTGTCCCCGAGGTGCAGGAAACGGGTCGGGAACGCCAGCTTGACGTCCTCCGCGCCGGTCGCGCCGTAGTCGCCACCGAGGTCGACCCGGTGGCCGTTGACCAGCACGTAGTTCTGGTACCGCGCCTCGATGGAGTTGCCGGCCTCGACGGTGAGGCCGAGGGTGGCGGTGCCGGCGGCCAGCGTCTCCGCGTTCTCGGCGGGCTTGTCGTCGATCGCCAGCGACTCGACGTGCTCCCTGCCGCCGCTGGGCAGCGCCGCGATCACCGGTCGGGTTCCGCGTACGCGGGCACCGTCGGCGGGGGTGACCGCCGCCGCGCCGGCCGGGGAATTGTTGACGTCCACAGTCACCGACGTCTTCGCGCCGGAGACCGTGGTGGCGCTGACGGTGTGCGTACCGTTGGTGAGCCTGGTCGTGTCGAGGTCGGTACGCAGGCCCGAGGTGCTGCCCGGCTCACCGGAGATGACGAAGGTCAGGTCCTGGTTGAGCAGCTTCGCGGAGCTGCCACAGGTGCCGTCCCCGAAGCTGTAGCTGAACAGGTTCTGCTCGCCGTCGGCGACCACACCGAGCAGGCTGAGGCTGATGCTGCTCAGCGCGTAGTCGTCGTAGTTGGGGCAGCGACCGCCCTCGCCGTTCGGCAACTCCTCGTAGCCGACAGCGGTCTTGGTGGTCGTGTCGACCCAGTTCGCTCCGGCGTGGACGGTGACGGTGTTCGCGCCGACGCGCAGCCAGTCGCCCGGGAAGTCGAGGGTGCCGACCTGCCCACCGGGGATGTCCGGAAGGTAGACCCGGTCAGCCTCGGCGGTGTGGCCGTTGACGGTGACGTAGTTGCGGTAGCGGGCCTCGGTGCCGTTGCCACCCATCTCGAAGGCGAAGTGGGCGGTGCCGGCGGTCCGGTCGGCGTCGATCTTGTCGCCGTCGACGGCGAGCGTGGTGACCGAGTCGTTCTCGGTGACCGGCTCGACGACGACGGGGACCTTACCCTCGACGTTCTGCCCGCTGTTCAGGTTGATCAGCGGGGCGTTGCCGCTGGTCGGGGTCGCTTGCGCCCCGGCGAGGGTGGGGTTGAGGGTGGTCGCCGGTCCGGCGACCAGAAGGAGCGCCACGGCGGACAGGAGTCCGCGTGTTCTCTTCCTTCGCGCACGTCTCTCGTGCGTCATGGCGGGGTTTCTCCTTGGTGGACAGATCACTTGATCGCCACCGGCGTGCGGAATGACCCACCACGGCACTGCGGGGCCGCGAGCGGTCGAGGACATGCCAGCGCCACGGTCCACAGGTGCGGTGGCACGCCGGCGGCGCGGCCGTTGGATGACCCTGCCGGCTCTGAGCGAACGTCCCAGCCAAGCCTGATGAGGGGCGGGCGCTGTACGGGTGAACAGTTAGTTGATCAACTGAGCTGTCGAGCGGCGACGCACACTGCACCCACTCAGGCGGCGCGGAGCTTCCTCAGGACGTACTGGTTGAGACTCATCCCGTCCCCGGCGGCCTCGATGGCCAACTCCCGATGCAAACTCTCCCCGACCCGGAGGTTGAACTTGCCGGAGTAGCTGCGCTCCGCGAACGGCTGCGGCACCGCCTCGCCCTGCTCGTGCATGTCCGCGATCGTCTCCCGCAGGAGACCCTGGAGGCCGAGCAGTGCTTCGACCTGCGAGGGGGCCAGCCAGGAGAGCGATGGGAACTCGGCACAGGTGGCGACAGACTCGCGATCCTGGACCGACCACGTAATGCGGTAGGTGTAGTGGGACACCTCAGGATGGGAATCGGTCTGCATCACATGGCCTCCTTGTCGATCGCCTCAAGCACTTGCCATACCTGGTACGCCTTGGCCTTCCCCTTGTCGTTCTGGATCTTGACGCGTGGATCGCCCGCCAGGGCATCTTGAATACCGCATGGGAGGTGCCGGCTTGCCGCGGCCTGTACGAAGTAGGCGTACTTCTACACGGTGGTGTCCCGAGACACGATCGACACGGAGTACGCGGCGCACCGGCAGCGCCTCCTCGCCGAGCAGGGGTACGCGTACACCATCGTCGACGCCGACGACGTTCTGGGGCGGTCGCTGCCATCGTTGGACTGACCTCCCCGATAAACGTGACTTCACCTTGCAGTCAGCCTGTCCGGGTGTTCGTATCGATCCGCTGATCCTCAATCAGGGCGACGTACCTCTTGAACTCTGCGTCTACTTGAGGGGCGAGACGCACGAGGGTGCCCTCTTCTATTCGATACGTCCGATCAGGGTCTCCGCGGAACGAAAGCCAGTTGAAACTTGTTGAAATCCAGGTATCGTCGAAGATCAGGACCTTGGCGTGAGTGCTTGGTAGGCGCGCGAGTGTGAAAAGGCTCCGATATCTGCGCTGAAGATTACCCAATCGTTCGAGCGCCCTCGCATCCGAACCTCGATCATCGGCCCCAAAGCCGTGAGCGATGAATACTCGGACGCCGGCGCGGATGCGCCGTTCAAGCCGACCAAGAAAGCTGGTATCGACCACAGCGGACTTTATCCACGGCGAAAGGATTAGGATCCTAAGACGAGCGGCCTCAAGAGCCTCCTGGAGCAGTTCTCTGTGCTCCAACATACTTACGCTGCGAACGGGGATATCAGAAAGCTCCTGCTCGGCACTGGTTCCAGGTGACAGCCGGGAAATAGACGGGGCATTAACTCGGGCAGCTTCAAGCCGCCCGGCGATAGTTGCCGAACGCAGGTCGGAGACTTCCGCTTGCGTGACACGAGCAGCTTCGATTTCCTCGCCCAATACAGGTCGCGGCACCGGCTCAGCTACTCGGATACCGAGTCTTTCGGCTCCACCGAGTGCGTTGAGGGCCAGCTCATGTTTTTGACTCAGGTCCCCGTCAACAGACACAGCCAACTGGACCTCACCGCGTTCCACGTCACCATAAATGAGGAGCTTGACGGGCAGCAGTCGATGCGTGTTGGGCCGGACCTTACGAACGTTTAGAATCTCGAATCGAGGGCGGTCGACAGCCCTCCCGGCGAGCAGAGCGTTCAGAGCTGAAGCCGTGAGATCGGCAACGGAAATCCGAGAGGTTCGCGACGCCGGAAGTAGGAGCATCCCCAACTCTTCGGCTTCGCGCCTCGCGATTAGCTCATTCCTAGAGTAATCGGCAACGCTCCAGGTTAGGCGATCAAACGTCACCGGCAACTGCTTCTCTACCGGCTGGACCGCCTCAAGCTCCTGTACGGATCGCTTGCCCCGAGGAGTGAGGATCAGGGGCCGTATACCAGTTCCCCGGCTGATGTTGTCGGACCTAGCTTGATCAGCGACAGTAGATTCGACAAGGCGCGGCTCAAGGCCGAGGAAGGCGGAAATGGCATCAACTGAGGACAGCCCTGCATCCGTAAACCGTAAGACAAATTCGTCGAGAAGCGGCAAAGCCTTTCGCTCTTGAGCCAACACGTCCGTGCCCACAACCGTAACCGGCAGCGCCGCATCTTCGATCGCTATCAACTCCAGCCCGGGGCGCCGGTTACGAAAGCGCTGCTGCAAGAGAGTGTCAGCGTCAAGCATGGTCAGCCTTCCGAAGCTCGCAGTCCTCGGGATGGGAGCTGATGTAGTCGAGGACCTCGCGCAGAGCGCCCGGAGATGACCGGCAGAAGTCAGCATCGCCAACAATTGTCAAGCCAGAACGGGCTCTTGACAGCGCTACATTAATACGCCGCCAATAATCGGCTCCCAAGAAGCCCAGCCGCCCGCCCGGGTTGCTCCTGGTGACAGAGAAAATCGCGATATCACATTCCCGCCCCTGCACCGCATCGACCGATTGGACACTGACATCAAGATTGAGTAGCGACGCAGTCGCGGTGCGTCGCGTTAACTCGTCGACCTGTCTACGGTATGGGGCAATGAGCAGGACTTCAAGTTGCCTACCCCCTAGAGGCTTGGCAATTAGATTTCTGCTGACAGCTTGGTCCAAGGTCCGAAGTCGATCGAGTACTATCCTGGCCTCCTCTCGATTAGCAACGCTTCTGTCAGAATCACTTGATACATCCTCTCGCCGCCGATCTCCAAGGTGAGCGGTGTCTATCCAGAGAACTGGCTTACCAAGGAGATCATAGCCATGCAGACCCCGGGTATTCGGCGACCGCAGTTTACCGTCATAAAAGCAGGTAGAGATCATATCGCCGATTGCACGAATCATGCGGTATTGATCCGTCAGCATGAACTGGGAATGGGTTGGCAATCGATGCGCCATCCGCTGAAACAACGTTTCCCGTACGAAATCTGCCTCAAGACCATACTCGCCGAGTAACTCTGGCGAGCGGAGCAGTTCCTCGTCCAGTGGAGGAAGCTGGCTCGTGTCTCCCACTAGAATCCAGCGTCGAGACCGGGCCATCGGGACCAGAGCTTCAGTCGCAGTCGCCTTGGACGCCTCGTCGAGAATGCACAGGTCTATGTCCAGGCTTCTGACGGCACCATGACTCAGAAAGCCAAGACACGTTCCAGCTACCACCCTCGCCGTGTTTAGGAAGGCGGTAGCCAGGTTGCGGTCAGAGGAAACACGCTGAAGCCATTGGGCTTGGAGGTCGAGAAGTCTTAAGAGCGTCTGACCTCTGCCGGTGCTGCCGATCAGCGCGTCTACAGCCGATCTGGCATCATTGGCGGACATATCTGCGCGAACCGTGAGATCGCCGGCCAGCTGACGCTGCGCCTCCTCGAACAGCTCGGCCTGTTGATCCAGCAGGCGGTCCATCCGTTCCTGTAGACCTGCCGCATCATCGACAACGCCGAGACCGGTGGCCAGGTCGGACGATTCACTGGTCTCGTCGGATGCCTCAATGTATGCACGAACAGCGGTCTGTTCTTGCAGCACACTGATAAGTTGCTGCAGCGCGAGCGCCGCTCGAAGGTGGGCGGACTCGATGCCAACAGCGGCTGCCTCCCGCTCCAAGTGACCTTCGGCTTTTCGCCGGATCGCGGCTGCCCACTTACTCATGCGTTGGTCTAGGAGCAGGTGCTTAACGGCACCGTCCACGCGAGGGTCGTCGGGTTTTCCGAGCCGCACCAAGCCTCCTACGCCCGCCGCCTCGAGGCGCGCGAGGGCATTGTCGACGGCAACGTGCGTTTGGCTCACGATAAGCACTCGGCCATCAGGCTGCATCTGCAGGAATTGATAGACAGTCTCGGCTATGAAGTCCGTCTTCCCGGTTCCGGGTGGCCCCTGCACTAGGACAAGATCTGCGGCGCCAAGGGCGGCCGAAACGGCCTCGCGCTTACCATCGTCAAGGTTTCGGTTCCAAGAAGTGATCGTTTTGGCTGTTGGAGCGGAGACGACGGTCGGATCGACAATCATATCCCGCAGATCATCTCTTGCGGAGGTTCCACTCTTAACTGCCGAAACAGCGTCCATCTGCCTTTGCAAGGCAATCTTCGTGGGACCGAGGTAAGGAACGAGCGTGCCACGTGCGGGCAGGGCCGGAAATATGCGCGCTGCACGCAGAGTGACTTCGCCGTCCGCCTGGTTGATCACCTCTCCACGCGCAATCGTACGACGCGACTCTTCAATTACGACTTCCATCTCATCACCGACGAGGTCAAGGTCGGTCTGGTTCGTTAAAGAGAAGTCCACTTCGCGGCCACGCGCTTGGCGACCCTGGTATCGCAATGGGCGTCGCTCGCCACGCGCAATTTCTTCACGTGCTTGAAGAAGGCGCCCCCAGTCGTCGAAGAGGTCATCTTGTAGCTCGCGATCCTGCGCATATTCCGACGCGGCGATTCTGGAGTCGTTAAAGTCTTCCAGCCCTCGAAGAAGGGCCTCAAGTCCAGCGTTCGCTGCACGTCGTTCTCGCGGTGGTGTGCAGGTCCATGTCACAAGTCGTCCGACATTCATCGAACGCCGCCGTATTGCTTCAAGCGCGTCATAGTCAAGCGAGCGAGCTGCCGTAACGATAAATGCATCTTGGCTCTCGTCAGGCTTAAGTGTTAGCCGCCAAGCAGCCCCGACAAGGAAGACAGTTCTCCGGTCAATGCCCGCCGTCTCGCGGTCAAAACGGAAATCAGCGAACACCTCACCATTCAGGTCCGCCATGGCTACGGCCTCGGGGGTGGTCGCCTCCGTTGCGCCAGCGAGCAGTTGCCGACGTGCGCTCGCCGTCAACTTGAGCCATGCCATATTGCGGCGAGCAGTGCGGACGCCAAGATTACTGTCCACAGCTTCTCTCAGTTCCTCCGCGAGCACCGTCCCATTTGCCGGCCGCTCGGTAGGATCGGTGCTCGTACAGCGTTGGAGAAGCCGGCGAATGTCCGGCGGCACACTGATTGATTCGAGCGCGGGAGCCACCTCGTGAAAATCCGTAATGCGCGCCTCATGCATTGCCTGAATGAGGAGAACACCCATGGAGTAGACGTCACGAATATACGGCAAGGGCGCATCCGCCTCTGGAGGCGCATAAGGACCGGATCGGTACATCCCGACTGTCCGGTCCGTGGGGTTCAGGCTGCTGCGAATCTTCGCGATCCCAAAGTCTGCCAAAAGCGGCGAGCCGTCAGGCGCAATCAAGACGTTCTTCGGCTTGATATCTCTGTGCTCAATTGACTTTAGATGCGCGTGCGATAACGCGGACGCCAATGGCTGCGCAATTGAGTTGGCAAACTGGTCCCAGTCATAGGGACCGCTCTGCCTCAGAACATCGCTGAGGGACCGGTCCACCCAGTCGAGTACGAGATAGAACGCTGCGGTCTCGTCCTCGATCCCTGAATCTCGCAGACGGATGATGTTTGGATGGCGTAGAGACTTAAGTCCTTTCATCTCTCGCTCAAAGATCACGCGAGTGAGTTGAGCGTCGTCGTGGCTCACAAACTTGACGGCAACAGGACTCCCGTCAAGCCGATCGACCGCCTTGTGGACTACCGAGAACCCTCCGGTCTTGGGTTCGCCGGCCAGGAGTACGTAGCGATCCGCGATCAGCGCACCCACTCAAGCCCCCCAAACCTCGTAGACGGGCACGGTACCGCAGAGTCGCATGCTCGTCACGTGCCAGAAAGGGAAGGCCCTGTTCGGCGTGACCCCTTTGCGTAGGTACGCGGCAACCTGCCCACCTAATTAGTGTTCACCGACTACCTTGCTTGGCTGACTCACGCGAACAACAGGTGCATGACCTAACGTGCGACACCCACGACACCCCTGATGCGAACGTCAACCTGTCGGTCGTCTGCGATCTCGCGGAAGTGCCTTGCTGAGTCAGGGTGCCTCCGCAACACATCTGCCACCACCCGTGCTGGATAGCCAACCAGTTCACCAAGCCATTGCTTAATTTGGTTCTGTGGCCGCCGTTGGTCCCACCGGCTATCCCACAGAAGCAGCGAGTCAACGGCTTCCTCCAAAAGATCCCACTCGCGTAGTTCAGCGGCGCGTTCGGATACGACGAAGAGCCATGTGATTACCCAATCGACTTGTTTGCTCGGCAGCTCGCTACCAAACTCCAGGTGGTGAGCCATCGCTCGGACGATCTCTATCGAGCGAGCCGGATCGTCAGCCGCCGCTTGACGCGTCCGCTGCCTTGGCAGCTGAACCAACACGCCTGTGTACAGATCAAAATCACCAGTGTGAGCAGCCGCCAGGTCGAACAATCTGCTCCCGGCCCTGCGGTCGCCAGACCCAGCCTGCCTCAACAGTTGCCTGGCGTCGCCGGGCACCGCCGGCCGCTCGTCGAGCTCGGAAACGACCAAGTTTCGGAAGCTACGGACATCTTGAGGACGGCGGGCAGGGTCAAGCTGGGTCGCTGCTCTGACCACGCCATGCCACGGCCCCTGCTTCGGAATTAATGGCATGTTTGCCTGCGGCCACTCACGCCTGATGATCCAGCCGATCAACTGCCCCAGGCTGTAGATGTCCGAGGACGGTCCTACCCCATGAGCATCTGTCCCGAGTTCCGGCGGCGCAAAGCCCTCGGTGCCGAGGAACGTTCCGATTCGTGTTCGGTTGGCCTCGGTTGTTTGGCCCCGCGGCCTGCGACCGAGTCCCCAGTCCGCCACCATCCAGCGGCCGTCGAGCCGAAGGACGTTAGCGGGTTTCAGATCTCGATGGACCCAGCCGAGCGCGTGCGCCGCATCGAGAGCATCACAGACAGCCGAGACAAAGGACCGAAGCTCCGGAGGACTCTGGAGCTCGTCTACAAACGTCTCCGCACTTCCTTCAGCAAGCGGCATCACGAACCAGTCGTAGGTGAGACTGAAGTCGAGCACCTCCATGACGTGCGGATTGTCCCCCAACTCGCGGCCGCAGTCGATCTCACGCTTCATTCGAGCAACAGCGTCTGGATTTCTCGATATTAGCCTCTTAACAGCAACCTTTAGGCCCGTTTGCTTGTGTACTGCGACAACCACATCAGCTTGCCCGCCTCGGGCGAGCGGTGCAGAATCGAGGCGGTAGTCGGTCTGCGTTCCGCGCCCCGCCTGGAGGATTTCGTTGTAGGAATTCCTCACAGCCCACTCCTCAACTCATGCTCGTTAGGCGGCATTCAACCCTCGACCTCACGGCTCCTCCCAAGGCCCAGCCTTGTGCCGGGAGAGCCCCCTCGCGCAAATCGTCCGGGTCAGCGCCGAGTCGACTCCGCTACGAACACGCCCCGCCCCGGGCGGCCGACCAGCACGCCCTGCTCCCGCAACTTCGCCACCGCCCGGCTAATCGTCGACTGCGACACGTCGTACGCGTCCGCCAGTTCCCGCCCAGACGGAAGCTGAGACCCAGGCGGATAGATCCCGCCCTTGATCTTCTTCAGGAGATCGTCGAGCAGTTCGTCCATGGTGGGCGGAATAGGCACGTCAGGCCCCTTGCAGTCGGTTGGCCCGCCCAGTATCGATCAACAGCTTCGCCAGAGGCAACACACGTAGCAGCTCTGACACGGGTGGGTAGCTGACTCGCAGACATGCTTGACATAGGTGACTCAGTGGCAATAGCGTCGCTCTCGGTGATGCGGTGCTGCTGCGGTCGGTTGGCGCCTCTCGTACCGGTCTCGCATCGCCGCCGAGACCCCACCCTCCACGCTCCCCCGGCGCGGCCCTGCTGCGGTATTGCCTATCGAGGCTGCGGTCGCAGGGTGGCGCGGTCTCCGCCGCCCGCATCCGGCGGAGGCCGCCCCCTCCACTTCGACGCGACCCTACGAAGGGCGGTCCCCCATGCGCGACCTGATCCGCCGGCAGGTGAGCCGACGCGCCGAGAGACCACCGATGGCAGCCGCCAGCCAGAAGAAGTCTCTCCACGCCTGGGTGAGCACCCAGTCGGCGAACCACCGCTACCGATGACCGAGCGTTGGGTGATCCATCTGCCGGTCACCGCACCCGACCTGCTCCGGGCGCGGATTCTCGCCCGGACGGCTGCCCGCGTGCTGGCCCGGCTCACCGCCCGCGTCGAGCCGGGCGGGGTGACCGTGTCGGCCGAGGACCAGCAGGGCGTACGCCACTGGGTTTTCTGCGATCGGCGACTACCCGGCG
>NZ_JBSFBM010000002.1:0-68131 GCF_053592955.1 Micromonospora sp. NPDC002411
GGACACCATCCCGGGCACCGCCGCCGAGATCCTCGACGACGATGTGCGGTGGGTGTTGACCACGGGCCGACGACGACTACCTGGACCCACGGTCAGCCGACGAGCCCCAGCTTGCGAAGAGCTTCGTCCTCGCGCTCGTGCGAGAGGTAGAGCAGGATCTGCGGCCGGTCGCCGCCGACGCGCACGACGTAGGTCTGGGCGAACTGTGCGCTGCCGGCCCTGCCGGCGGACGGCGCGAAGTCCAGCGTCCACCGGGTGTGGACGAGAACGTGACCCGGCGCGAGATCGAGCACATCGTCGACCACCACACGGGCGCCGGTCAGGCCGAACTGCTCGGTCATCGCGGTGTGGCGCGCGTCGAGCGCCGCGCGGTACTCCGCGTCGTTGGTGACGACGGCGGACGTGCTCGGGTCCCCCTCGATGTACGACTCGGCGTAGCTCGCGGCGATGGTGCCGCTGTCGCCGGCCTCGACGGCTCGCGCGTAACCGCGAAGGAACCTCTCGATCGACTCGCGTACGGATGCTTCCGCAGACTTCATGTGCGGTCCCTCCGGATGTCCAGACTCGCGAGTATGTCAGGCGACGCCCTGATCAACGCCCTCGCGCGGCTTCACCGGCGGGGCAGGCTGGTCATCCAGTCGTCCAGCTCCGCCGGTGAGCGCAGCAACACCACCGGCGGCGCGGACGGGTCGGTCTGCCAGGCGCGCATCCGCCGTCGCGCCCGACCGAACGCCGTCACGTGCCACACCAGGATCGAGTCCGGGGACAGCACGCTGCCCAGCGTCTCCCGGTTGCCGTTGCAGATCTCCTCGCCCGTCAGCACCCGGCGGACGGTGCGCCGCAGCAACCGCCCGAACGAGCACCACCGGGGGTAGTCCAGGCCGACGACCAGGTCGGCGCGGGCCAACGGTACGTCCCGCCAGCCGTGGTACGCCCCGTCGACGATCCAGCGGTCCCGCCGGCAGATCTCCTCAATCCGGCTACGTTGCTGCGCGACGGGCACCTCGACCCAGCCCGGCTCCCAGAGCAGGTCGTCCACCGGATACCAGGGCAGCCCGAGGTGTTCGGCCATCCGCGCGGCGAGGGTGGACTTGCCGGAGCCGTACACCCCGTAGATCAGGATGCGACGCGGTGCGCTCATCGCGGCAGCGTACGACGCGAGGAAAAATCGTTTGTCGTACGCGGCGCGCTCCGCGAGAGTGACCTCCATGACGTACTGACGGACCCACTCCCCCTCCGCCCCCCGGTGACACCTTCCCGGGCGGCGTGACTCGTCCGTTGCCACGTTCTCGGTCAGAAGCGAGCTCTCCTTGATCCAGCACCAGTCTCTGCCCTCGTCCAACCCCGCCACCGTCACGGTGTTCGCGTCGTCCACGAGCTGGATCGAGTCGGACGCGCTCGCCCAGTGCCAGCAGGTGGCCGCCCTCGACGGCATGATTCACGTTGCCGGAATGCCGGACCTACACCCGGGCAAGGGCGCCCCCATCGGTGCGGCCATGGCGTCGACGGTGCTGTACCCGTTCCTGGTGGGGTCCGACATCGGCTGCGGCATCGCCGTGTTCCCCATCAAGCTCAAGCGGGCCGTACCGGAGCGGCTGGCCGCACGGTTCCCCGACCTCGATCGGACGCTCGACGCCGACGACCCGGCCTGGGCGGTCGTCGAGGGCGACGTCCCGGCCGGTCACCTCGACGGTCTCGGGACGGTCGGCCGTGGCAACCACTTCGTCGAGCTGGCCCGGGTCGGGCCTGTCCTCGACCCGGGCCACGCGGCTCGTCTCGGGGTCGACGCGGACGATCTGGTGCTCGTCGTCCACAGCGGTTCCCGTGGTCTGGGCGAGCGGATCCTGCGGACGCACACCGAGGCCCATGGCGCCGGTGCCGCTCCCGATCCCGCCGCCTACCTGGCGATGCACGACGACGCTGTGCGCTGGGGTTCGCTCAACCGCCGGGTGCTGGCCGCCCGGGTCGCGTACGCGCTGGGGGCCGAACCCGCCGATCCGATCGTCGACCAGTGCCACAACCTGGTCGAGATCCGCGACGGGGTCTACCTGCACCGCAAGGGCGCAGCACCGGGTGACGGCCGCGACGTCCTGGTCGCCGGCACCCGGGGAACACCGTCCTACCTGGTGGCCGCCCATGCCGGTCCGGACGCCAATTTCTCCGTCGCACATGGCGCCGGCCGCAAGATGTCGCGCTCCGACGCGCTGCGGCGGGGTCGTGCCAAGCACACGGTCGAGGAGCTACGCCGCACGCCGCTGGGTTCACTTGTGGTGTGTGGTGACCGTCAGCTCCTCTTCGAGGAGGCGCCCACCGCGTACAAGCGCATCGAGCAGGTGATCGCCGACCTCGTCGAGCACCGACTGGCCACGCCGGTCGCCAGCACGATTCCGCTGGTCACCTACAAGACGGCCGACCTCGGGCCGACGACCCGGACCGATCGGCGGGGCCACCGTGGTGGGCGGGGGCGGTCGTGAACGTGCTCCTGCTGCTGTCCGCCGGGCGCGGCCCACGGGAATGCGCCTGGGCGCTGACCCAGCTCCTGTACCGCCTGACCGCGGAGGGCACCCGTCGAGGAGTGACGATCGAGCAGGTGCAGGCGGTGCCCGGCGATCGGCCCGGCACCCACCGGTCGGTGCTCATCCAGATCTCCGGTGTCGACGCGGAGGCGTTCGCCGCCTCGTGGACCGGCACGCTGTGCTGGCAGGCCCCCAGCCCCTACCGGACGAGCACCGGTCGCAAGAACTGGTACGTCACCGCCCAGCGACCCCGCCTCGACGCGGTGCCGACGATGTTCTCGGAGGCGGATGTCGACATCGTCGGCTGCCGCACCGGAGGGCCCGGCGGCCAGCACCGGAACAAGGCCAGCACTGCGGTACGGGCGACGCACCGCCCCTCGGGCATCGTCGTGGTCGTGGACGAGGAGCGGCAGTTCAGCCTGAATCGGCGAATCGCCCTGGACCTGCTGCGGCAACGCGTCGAGCATGGCGACGAGGTGGCACGACGTGCCGTCACCACCGCCCGCTGGCGCATCCACGACGACCTCGTCCGCGGCGATCCCGTCCGCGTGGAGCGTCCGGAGCCGCAGCGGCCGGGCCGCCCGCGTTGACGGGCTCCGTCAGACCTCCAGCACCGCGTCCGCGAACGCCTGCGGCGCCTCCTGCGGCAGGTTGTGCCCGACACCGCCGCCGATGGTCCGGTGCTCGTAGCGCCCGGTGAACTGCTTGGCGTAGACGCTGGGCTCCACGTGCGGCGCGCCGTTGGCGTCCCCCTCCAGGGAGATGCTGGGTACGGTGATCTTCGGTTGCGCGGCCAGGCGCTTCTCCACCTCGTCGTACTGTGGCTCGCCGTCGGCGAGGGCCAGCCGCCACCGGTAGTTGTGCACCACGATGTCGACGTGGTCGGGGTTGTCGAACGCCGCCGCGCTGCGGTCGAACGTCGCGTCGTCGAACGTCCACTGTGGTGACGCGGTGTGCCAGATCAGCTTGTTGAAGTCACGGCGGTTCTTGTCGTAGCCTTCCCGGCCACGCTCGGTGGCGAAGTAGTACTGGTACCACCACGCCAGTTCCGCCTTTGGCGGCAACGGCGCCCTGCCCGATTCCTGGCCGGCGATGAGGTAACCGCTCACCGAGACCAGGCCCTGGCAACGCTCGGGCCACAACGCGGCCACGACGTCCGCGGTCCGCGCACCCCAGTCGAACCCGGCCAGCTTCGCGCTGTCGATGTGCAGGGCGTCCATGAGCGCGATGAGATCGAGCCCCATGGCCGCCGGTTCGCCGTTTCGCACGGCGTCGTCGGAGAGGAAGCGGGTGCTGCCGTAGCCCCGCAGGTACGGCACGACGACCCGGTAACCGGCGGCGGTGAGCAGCGGCACGACGTCGACGAAACTGTGGATGTCGTACGGCCAGCCGTGCAGCAGGATCGCGGCGGGGCCGTCGGGCGGCCCGGCGTCCACGTACCCCACGTTCAGGACACCGGCATCGATCTGTCTCACGTCGGTGAACGATCCCGCACCGGCCACCGTCATCGACCTCTTTCCCGTCCCGAGCTGTTGTGACCTGCTGGTCCTGTCGAATGTAGGAGCCGGCGCCGTGCCGGACGGCGGATTGCCCAAGCTTCGCTGGGCCGATGCCGGGCTGGGTAGGATGCGGGCCCCGCTTCCAGGCGAGGTCGGACAGGGTCCCGGCGGGCCGTCGGAGCCTGACCGTAGGGTGATGGCATGGCTGAGCGACCTCTGACCCTGATGGCGGTGCACGCCCACCCCGACGACGAGGCGACGAGCACCGGCGGCGTGCTGGCCCGCTATGCCGACGAAGGGATCACGACGGTGCTCGTGACCTGCACCGACGGGCGGTGCGGCGATGGCCCGGGCGGGGTCAAGCCGGGCGACCCGGGGCACGACCCGGCCGCCGTCGTGGCGATGCGTCGGGCCGAGTTGGAGGCCAGCTGCGCGGTGTTGAAGGTCAGCCACCTGGAGACGCTCGGTTACGCCGACTCGGGGATGATGGGATGGTCGACCAACGACCAGCCCGGCGCCTTCTGGACGACGCCGGTGGCGGAGGCGGCGGGCCGGCTCGCCGAGTTGATCCGGCAGTACCAACCAGATGTCATCGTCACGTACGACGAGAACGGCTTCTACGGCCACCCGGACCACATCCAGGCGCACCGGATCACGATGGCGGCCGTCGAGCTGACCGACAGCCCGGCGAAGGTCTACTGGACCACCGTGCCGCGTACGGCGTTCGAGCAGTTCGGCCGCATCATGCGGGAGCTCGGCGTCGACTGGGCCGAGCCGGACGAGGCGGCGGAGCCGATGCCGCAGCTCGGCCTGCCGGACGACGAGATCACCACCTGGGTCGATGCCAACAGCTACGGCGGGCAGAAGTTCGACGCGCTGGCCGCCCACGCCAGTCAGACCGAGAACATCTTCTTCCTGCAACTGGGCCGCGACCGGTTCACCGAGCTGATGGGCGTGGAGACCTTCCTGCGGGTCCGCGACCGGACGGGCGCGCCGACCCCCGAGGACGACCTCTTCGCCGGCCTGCGCTGACTGCGCGGATCAGCTCCCGTAGCGACGCCAGGCGTGTCGGCCACCCGGCCGGCACGCCTGGCGTCGCTACTCGATCACGTGGGCGACGGCATCGGACCCGACCGATAACGCGCCGAGAGCAGCGTGTCCCCGGCCGCCGAAAGTTTCGCGGTGCTGTCGCGCAAGACCGCGCAGGTCATATGACGAATTTCCGGAAGTTTTCAGCGTTGACGCCCGGACATAGACGGCCTTAACGTTTCGAGCAGGTTTCCGGTCACCGGCCGGAACTACCGGCCCTCCGGCCGCACCCGGCCGCTCCGCCCCGAATCCGCTCCTTATCCGCCATAACCGGACCCGCACCTTCTTGATCGACAGTTGTCGATCAAGGGTCTGGAAAGGAAGGCACATGAAGCTGAGACAGTGGACCACCGTCGGAGTGGTCGCCGTCGCGACCGTCGCGGCGTTGAACACCGTGCCGGCCACCGCGAGCCGGCCGTACGACCCGACGGCGCAGAGCCTCGGCGCCCTGGGTCTCCGCCACGGCCTGCACGTCGGCACCGCGGTGAACATGGATGCTCTCAACGACGCCGGCGACCCGCAGTACCGCGCGCTGGCCTCCTCCGAGTTCGCCTCGGTCACCGCCGAGAACGTGATGAAGTGGGAGGTCCTGGAGCCCACCCGCGGCACCTACAACTGGGCGGCGGCCGACCAGTTCGTGGAGTTCGCCAAGCGCAACCGGCAGAGCGTGCGCGGTCACGTGCTGGTCTGGCACAACCAGTTGCCCGCCTGGTTGACCAGCGGCGTCGCCGACGGCTCGATCAGCAAGCAGGAGCTGCGCGAGCTGCTGCGCAAGCACATCACCACCGTCGTCAACCGCTACAAGGGCAAGATCTGGCAGTGGGACGTGGTCAACGAGGCCGTCAGCGACCCGTGGGACACCCCGTCGACCCTGCACTACAAGGGCTTCTGGGCGCAGAACCTCGGGCCCGGCTACATCGCCGACTCGTTCCGCTGGGCGCGGGCGGCCGACCCCAAGGCCCTGCTGTTCTACAACGACTACAACATCGAGGCCTTCGGCTCCGGCAACCCGGCCGACGACAAGACGCAGTTCGTCTACGACATGACCAAGGGCCTGCGCGCCCAGGGTGTCCCGATCGACGGCGTCGGCGCCCAGGGCCACCTGGGCACCCAGTACGGCAACTTCGACACCCTCCAGGTGACCGCCGCGTTGAAGAAGTTCAGCGGGCTCGGCGTCGCCACCGCGTTCACCGAGGTCGACGTCCGTAGTCAGATGACGGAGGCCGTCCGGGCCGGCAACTCGGAGGAGATCAACCCACGGTTGCAGGCGTCGGCCGCCAACTTCAGCGTGCTGATGAAGGCGTGCCTCGCCGTGCGGAGCTGCCTGTCGTACACGGTCTGGGGTTTCAGCGACAAGTACTCCTGGGTGCCGGACTGGTTCAACGACCCGCCGGAGGGCCTGGCCACCATCTACGACGAGAACTACCAGCCCAAGCGGGCGTACAACGAGTTGAAGTCCGACCTGATCTTTGCTGGGCCGCCGTACGTGCTGCCTCGGATCGCACCCAAGCCGCGCCGCTGACCCGACGGCCAGGCTGATCCGGCGACGCGTGCGTCGGCGTAGGGACCGTGTGGGGCGCGGCGGAGCCCCACACGGTCCCTACGTCACCACGGACGTCGGTGTTCGACTCACGTTCGGCTGGACCGTTCCGCCATCCGGACGCCATCGGAGGTGCTGGTGCCGGTTCTACCGGTTTATTGATGGTTTTGGTGTCACTATGGCAGGCGTGGGAACTGCGAAAACTGCCATGCCTGCCATCTCGCCGCTCACCGGCGATCCGATCAAGCGGGCCGATGCCGAGCGACTCGCTGGGGTGCTGAAGGCGTTCGCCGATCCGGCGCGACTCCGGCTGCTCAGCCTGATCCAGTCGGCGCCGGACGGTGAGGCCTCCGTCAGCGACCTCACTGGGGCGCTCAACCTCTCCCAGCCGACAGTGAGTCATCACCTTCGGATCCTCACCGAGGCCGGCCTGCTGGAGCGCGACAAGCGCGGGGTCTGGGCGTACTACCGCCTGGTGCCCTCCGCCATCGCGCAGATCGCCGACCTGCTGACGCCGCCCCGGAAGCGGGCGACGAAGAAGGCCCGCTGACCGGGCGCTGCCTCGTCACATTCGATCGAGGGTTCGGATGCCGAGCAGGTGCAACCCCTGCCGGAGCGTCCGGGCGGTCAGCTCGGCCAGCAGCAGCCGACTCTCCCGCAGGTCGTCCGGCGCGCGTAGCACGGGGCAGTGCTCGTAGAACGCGTTGAACGCCGTGGCGAGCCGGTGCAGGTAACCGGCGAGTTGGTGGAATTCGAGGGTCCGCTCCACCTCGGTGACCACCCCGGCGAACCCGAGCAGCTCGACTGTCAGGGCCCGCTCTGCCGGCAGGGCGAGCACGAGGGGCGCGTCCACCCGGGCATCCGTGCCGGCCCGCCGGAACATCGACCGGACACGGGCGTACGCGTACTGGAGGTAGGGCGCGGTGTTGCCCTCCAGCGAGAGCATCCGCTCCCAGTCCAGGACGTAGTCCTTCGTCCGATCGGTGGACAGGTCGGCGTACTTGATCGCGCCGATGCCGACGGCGCGACCGATCTCGGCGGCGGCCTCGGCGTCCAGCTCCGGGTTCCGGCTCAGCGCCAGGTCGCTGGCGCGGGCCACCGCCTCCTCCAGGAGCCCGACCAGCTTCACCGACTCACCGGCCCGGCTGCGCAGCATCCGCCCGTCGGCGCCGAGGATCGAACCGAAGCCCAGATGTTCGGCGTGAGCCGGCGGACTCAGCCAACCGGCGGCCCGGGCGACGGCGAACACCATCGCGAAGTGCTGCCGCTGCGGCAGCCCGACGACGTACACCAGCCGGGTCGCGCCCAACTCGCCGGTGCGCTGCCGCAACGCGGCCAGGTCGGTTGCCGGATAGCCGTACCCGCCGTCACGCTTACGCACGATCAGCGGCAACGGGTCCCCGCCGCGACCGACGAACCCAGGCGGGAACACGCAGTCGGCCCCGTCGCTGGGCGTCAACAGCCCCAACCCGTCCAGGTCGTCGACGACACCGGCGAGCAGGTCGTTGTAGGCGCTCTCGCCCAGGAAGTCGCCCTCGGACAACGTCACGTCGAGCAGGTCGTACACGGTCAGGAAGTACCGCTCGGACTGCTCCACCAGCAGCCGCCACAGCCGTGACGTCCGCTCGTCGCCGCCCTGCAGTGCGACCACCCGTGACCGCGACCGTTCCCGGAACGCCTCGTCGGCGTCGAACTTCAGCCGGGCCGCCCGATAGAAGGTGTCCAGGTCGCCCATCGACAGCTCGTGCGCCGCCTCCGCCCCGCCGAGGTCGGCCAGGTGCTCGATGAGCATGCCGAACGGCGTACCCCAGTCACCCAGGTGGTTGACCCGCACCACCCGGTGCCCGAGCCACTCCAGCAGCCGTACCGCCGCGTCGCCGATGACCGTGGACCGCAGATGCCCCACGTGCATCTCCTTGGCCACGTTCGGCGCCGAGTAGTCGACCACCACGGTCTGCGGCGCGGTCGTGGACGGCACCCCGAGCCGGGCGTCGCCGGCCAGCCCGGCGGCCAGTGCCCGGTCGGCGACGGTCAGATTGAGGAAACCCGGCCCGGAGACCTCCGCCGACGCGCAGACGTCGTCGAGCACCGCGCGCTCCAGCACCGCGGCGGCGATGTCGCGCGGCGGGCGACCGAGCCGCCGGGCCAGCGCCAGCGCCGCGTCTGACTGGAAGTCCGCGCGCGGAGACCGCCGCACCAGCGGGTCGACCGGGCCACCGGCCACCTCCGCGAACGCTGGCGCCAGCCGGTCGGACAACAACCTTTCAAGATCCATGAGTACGCCGATCTCACTCGGACCCGCGCTGTCACGCGAGCCGTTCAACGGGGAGATGCGGGCGGACCGGGAACGACCAGTCGGTGACCGGCGGCTCGATCCGCCGGTCGCAGGAGAACAGGTCAGCGCGGGCGGGCGACGGATCGCCGGCGTCGCGCACCAACCAGGACGTCACACGACGCTCCGGTGCAGGGCACGATCACGCTGGTCATGGCAGCAGCCTAACGGCTGGTCCGGTGTGGCGGCACCCCGGTTTCGGCAGGTCCGGTTACCGTCCGATGGCGGTGTGTGGTCGTTTCGGCCGACTCGTAGCAGGGAACTGCCCGGGACAACCGAGGGAGGATCATGAGCCGACACCGACCGACGTCGACCGCCCGTACGCGCGGCGTCCTTGCGTTGATTCCGCTGGTGGGAAGCGTCGCACTGGCCGCCTGCACGTCCACCGAGGACCCGCCGGGCTCGACCCCGTCGATGGCGGCCCCGACGGTCGCCTCGGCATCAGCGAATCCGACCGACGCGCCGACGCCGGGGGCCGGCACTCCGGCAACCATCCCGACGTCGGCCTTCGTCGAGTTGCCGACCGAGTTGCGGAAGTCCCCCCGGCGGACGACGCCGGTGACGGACGCCCTACCGACGATGTGCGGCAACGAGTTCGGGACCGGGGGTCGGCAGGTCACGGCGAGCGCCGCGATGACCAACACCTACCAGAAGGCCGGCGCTACTGAGGCTGACGTGCCGCAGGGCCTGATCCACCAGGTCATCTTCACCTTCGACGGCGACGGCGCGTCGGCGTACCTGGGACGTCTGCGTACCGACGTGCAGGCGTGCCCCGCCTACGACCAGTCCGGAAACCGGGTCACTGTCAAGAGCGAGCCGCTGACCGGCGTCGGCGACGAGGCGCTGCTGCTGACCCGCACCTGGGCCGAGACGAGCCTGAACGGAGAACGCACCGGCGACACCGCGTCCAGCCAGATCGCCGTCGCCCGGGTCGGCAAGGCGGTGACGGTCTTCAACGACCAGGGGTGGGAGGGCACCAGCGGCAACTCCACCATCCTGGACCGGGTCGTCCGCGACGGCGTACGCACCATCGACGCCTGGCAGCGGTAGATCACCCGGCTGCCCCGCGGGTCAACGGCCGAACGCCAGATAGAGACCCAGGCCGAAGTTCACGACCAGGATGATCGCGCCGACGACGGCGAACCAGCGCTGCCATGCCGTCCACCGGACCGTCCGCTCGGACTCGACGATGCCCGCCTCCTCCACCCGCATCGCCGCGATCTTGTCGCGCTCACTGGTGTCACGGCGGTTCGAGGTCACGTTGGCGCTGAGCAGAGACGCGTTGGCGCGTATCTCCTCGGTGAGGGACCCGAGTGCTTTCGTCATCGAGTCGATCGAGCCATTGATCTGTCGCAGGTGCTCATCATGCCCCTGCAGACGCTGCTCGATCCGGCCCGCGTCCTGACCACGCGCGTAGGCGGCCGCCTTCTCCGGGGTGTTCTCCGGGCTTGTCACTGTGGATGCATGGTGCTCGTGAGACTCATCAACGCCACCTCCTACTGACCCGCACCACCCGGTCGATGCATCAGTCGTACCACTTGCGGGCGTCGAACACCACTGCCGGAATCCGACAAAACCGCAGGTCAGAGGCGTTCTTCAAGACCACGTCGTGCGCGAGTCAGGGGTGCCGGACGGTGGCCCGCACCAGCCCGGGAGACAACCACTGCGGTACGACGCCCCCGAGCCCGTACATCCCGGGTGGTAGGCCTACCGGCAACTCCGGCATGACGACTCACCAGCGGTCTGATTCCTAGGCTGCCACCCGTACCCGTCACGCGACCGAGGGGATCCACGATGTCCATCCGTCACCTGCTCGCCGCCGCCGTAGTCGCCCCGCTGGGGGGCATCGAACCGGCGGCCCCGGCAGCCGCGCACGTCTCGGCCCAGCCGATCGCCGCCGCTGCTCTCTCCATGAGTTCCGGGCGTTTCGGCGCCAGTGCGGCCGTCCTGCTGGGGCTGGTCGGCGCCATCGTCGGCGGGCTGGCTCTGGCCCGCCCCGCCAGTCGCATCGGCGCTGCTTCGGGGCGCCTCGGAGCCCTCTTGGCCCTGGCGACAGGGCTGGTCGGCATGGCGCTCGGTGGTCTGGTGGTGGCCACCTCCGACAGCGGCATCGGCACCGGAAACGGGCGAGGCGGGGCCTTTGTTGCTCTGGCAGTCGGACTGGTCGGAGTGGTTCTCGGCGGGCTGGCCCTGGTTCGCGCCCGCCGCACCGGCCGCCTGACCGGGTGACGGGCTGACCGTTCCGGCGCAGGCGCCGGTCGTGGCTCTGCCGCCCAGCCGGAGACCGTGGTCAGGAGCGGGCGAGCCAACCGGGCACGGTCAGGCCGGACTCGTAGGCGAGGATCACCAACTGGGCCCGGTCCCGCACCTGCGACTTGGTCATGATCCGGCTGACGTGCGTCTTGGCGGTGGCCGGACTGAGTACCAGCCGTGCGGCGATCTCGTCGTTGGACAGGCCCGCGGCGACCAGGGCCAGCACCTCACGCTCCCGCTCGGTGAGCACGCTCAACCGCGGTTTGGGGTCCGGATGCGTCGCCCGGGTGGCGAACTCGGCGATCAGTCGGCGGGTGATCGACGGCGCGATCAGCGCGTCGCCCCGGGCGACCACCCGGACCCCGTGGATCAGCTCCGCCGGCTCGGTGTCCTTCACGAGGAAGCCGCTCGCGCCGGCCCGCAACGCACCGTAGACATATTCGTCCAGGTCGAACGTGGTCAGGATGATCACACGGGCTTCGGTGCTCGCAACGATCTCCCCGGTGGCGGCGAGGCCGTCCCGCACCGGCATCCGAATGTCCATGAGGACGACGTCCGGCCGCAGCTGCGCGGCGAGGCGCACCGCCTCGGACCCGTCGGCCGCCTCGCCGACCACCTCGATGCCGTCCTCACCGTCCAGGATGGAACGGAAGCCCGCGCGCACCAGGGTCTGGTCGTCGACGATCAGCAGCCGGATCATGCCGGCTCCGACGTCGGTGCCGGGCGGGGACGCAGCGGCAGGCGGGCGTGGACCCGGAATCCGCCGTCCGGCCGCGTACCAGTGGTCAGTGAGCCGCCGAGCGCGCGGGCCCGCTCGTGCATGCCGAGTATTCCGCTGCCCGGCGCGCCGGGCGCGCCGGTGCCGTCGTCCTCCACCTCGACCAGCACGTCGTCACTGTCGGATCGCACCCGGACCACAGCGGTGGCGGCCCTGGCGTGCCGGGTGACGTTGGTGAGCGCCTCCTGGACGATCCGGTACACCGCCAGGTCGACCTCCGGCGGCAGCGAACCGACCTCCGCGAACTCGGCTCGGATGTCCACCTCGGAACGCCCGACCGTCGTGATCAGATCGTCGAGGCGGCGCAGGCCCGGCGCGGGCACGACCGGCGCCTCGCCCTCCTGCCGTAGCGCCCCCAGCGTCGTTCGCAACTCACGCAGCGTCTCCTTGCTGGCTTCCTTGATCGCGGTGAGCGCCTGCTCGGACCGGGTGGGGTCCGGTCGGTGCAGTGCGGCACTGGCCTGGACGTTGATCAGCGAGAGGTGGTGGCCGAGGATGTCGTGCAGGTCGCGCGCGATGCGCAGTCGCTCCTCGGTGGCGCGTCGCCGCGCTTCCTCCTCCGTCCACTGCTTGGCTGCCACTGCCCGGGCCTGCGCCTCGGCAAGGTAGGCCCGGCGGTTGCGGGTGACCCCGACGATGACCGCGACGAGCCAACCGGCGTGCAGCAGCGTCGCCCCGTTCATGGTGTCCGGGGATCGGTTGTAGCCGTCCGCGACGGCGAAGGCGATCACCGAGGCGAGACCGAGACCGACGGCGACCCGGAGATGGCCCTCGTCGACGACTGTGTAGAGCGCCACGACGAACACCAACATGATCGGGCCGGGCTTGTGTAGCAACGCCCCGTACGCGCCGACGGCGGCAAGCGCCACGAGGCCCACCGGCACCGGGTGGCGACGGCGGACGGACAGCGCGGCGGAGGAGGCCAGCACCACCGGAAGTGCCGCCCATTCGGCGACGGTGTCGATGCCCCGCGACTGCACCACCAGGCCGACGAGGGCGACCAGACCGACGGCGAGCACCAGGGCTGTGTCCGCCGGTCGACCACGCCATCGCGACACCGACATGGACCGCAGCCTAACCTCCCCACGACCGGCGGAGAACGGCCTAACCGCTGGGTGAGCCCGATGAAACGGCCCGTCCGCGCCGGCGTTGGTGGTCAGCGGGAGGCCGAGGGCGGCCGAGGATCCCCGGCCGGGCTGGTGTCGTAACCGGCGGCCTGGAGGGCGAACAGCTCGGCGTACCGACCGCCGGTGGCGACGAGGCCGTCGTGCGTGCCGGCCTCGACCAGCCGGCCGTGGTGCAGGACGAAGATCCGGTCGGCGTGACGGACGTTCGCGAGCCGGTGCGTGATGAGGATCGTGGTGGCTCGACCTCTCCGGTCACGGATGGCCTGGAACAGGGCGTCCTCGGCGCGGGGGTCGAGCGCTGAGGACGGCTCGTCCATGATCAGCAGTTCGGCGTCACGCAGGAAGCCACGGGCTGCGGTGATGCGCTGCCACTGCCCACCGGAGAGGTCCTGGCCACGAGCGAAGGTGCGGTCGAGCAGTGTCTCGTACCCGTGGGGCAGCTCGTTGATCATGTGGTGGGCCACCGCGCGGGCGGCGGCGGCCTCGATGCGCTCCTGCCGGGCCTCGGTCTCGACGTCGCCGATGGCGATGTTGGTGGCGGCGGTGAACGGCCACTTGTGGTACTCCTGCGTCACCACGGCGATCCGGGCGCGCAGCCCGTCGACGTCCCAGTCCGACAACTGTCGGCCGTTCCACTCGATCGTGCCGTCGCTGGGTACGCGGAGGCCGGCGATCATCGCGGCGAGCGTCGTCTTGCCCGAGCCGTTCTCCCCCACGAACGCGACCGTCTGCCCAGCGGTGATCCGCAACGTCACGCCGTCCACGGCAGGGGTGTCCCGGTCGGGGTAGCGCAGGCTCACCCCCCGGACGCTCAACTCCCGCAGCCGTTCGGCACCGGCACCGGCATCGGGTCGGGTGGCCTTCGGCAGGTACGCGACGGCCCGCGCCATGAAGCCCGTGTAGTCACCGAAGTGCTGCCCCTCGGTGTAGACGTGGTCGACCTGGAAGGTGGCGATGGCCAGGGATCGCTGGGCGGACTGCACCGCGATGACGCAGGTCGCCGCGGCGGCGAGAGGGATCTGCCCGTCCAGGAGCAGCAACCCGAGCAGGACGTACACGGTGCCTGTGGCGAGACCGCCGATGAGTGCACCGACGGTGGTGGTCGTGGTGACCCGGCGGGCGAGGGCGAGTTGGATGTCGGTCTCCACCCGCATCACCCGGTCGTACTGGTCGAGCAGGAATCCGCGTAGCCCGTACGAGCGCAGCTCCGGCGCTGAGGCGCGTTCGGCCATCAGCTTGTGCAGCAGCCACAGTCGACGCCGACGCACCGACCCGGCGGTGTACGTCCGGTACCGCAGGTGCCCGGACCGCAGCGACGCCCAGGCGTTGGGCACCGTGGCGACGACCAGCGCCAGCAGCAGCAACGGGTGGATGATGACGACGGCGGCCGCTACGGCCAGGAGCCCGGCCAATCCGGCGAGCAGGTTCATCGACGCCTGCACCAACCCGATCGTCGACTCGGTCCCCCGGGAGGCCCGTTCCATGTCGTCGGCGAACGCGTCAGCGTCGAACGCCTCCAACCGGACTGCCGTCGACACCTCGAACAGCCCCCGCTCCACCTCGCGGCTCACCCGGGGCGTCAGCCCGTTCTGCGCGTACCCGGTGGCGATGCCCATGCCGGCGCGGAGCGCAACCGTCGCCGCCAGCACGGCCAGCGCGGGCAGCGCCGCCCGCACCTTGTCGGCGGTCGGTCCGCCGGCGAACAACTCGACGAGGACCCGCTGCGTGGCCAACAACCCGAAGGCCGCCATCACCCCCGCGCCGACCGTCGCGGCGGCCACCACGCCGGTACGAAGTCGGTCCGCGCGCCAGCTGATGCCCAGCGCTGTCCGGACGAGCCCGGGTAGTTCCGCGAACACGGCGAAGACGCCGGCCTCCGCCCGCGCCCGCACTCCCGTCTCCCACCACATCTCGCGTAACTCCGGCAGCACCGACTCCGCCCGCTGGTTTGGTGGAGTCGGTCGGGTCCCTGCGGTGGCGGTCTCGATCATGGGCGTACCTCCCGAGCGGCGCAGCCGTCGCCAGTCCGCCGGTCGGCGGTCGGAGTGGCGGGTTTCTGGAGGATTGGACCACCCCAATGTTGCTGTGGGCAATCTGATGATCACTGACAGTTATTGACGTCTGCTGTTTCCAGTGAGCCGTTCACCCGGTGACCGTCGGTCATCCCTCGCGGAGGACGTCGAGATTCCTCTGCAGCGCTGCGGCGATCTCGCCCGCCGCGACGATCTGATCCGGCGTGAGGGCGTCGACGAACAGCTCGCGGATGGCGCGTAGGTGCGGAAAGGTGGCCCCTCCGAACGCCTCGGCACCGGTCGTGGTGAGCAACACCTCCGCCCCTCGGGGCACTGTCGCGCACTCCTGACGGCGGATGAGACCACGTCGCTCCATCCGCCCCAGGTGGTGCGACAGGCGGCTGCGCTCCCAGCCGATGTGTGCGGCGAGTTCGGACGACCGCATCGACTGACCCTCCGCCTCACTGAGAGCGAGGAGCACGGCGTAGTCCCCGGTCGAGAGCGAGGAGTCGCTCTGGAGACGGGATTCGAGTCGGGAGCTCAGCGCTGCCGTCGTCTCGATGAAGTCCCGCCAGATCCGCAACTCCTCGGCGGTCGGGAGTTGGCGGCCGCCCCGCCGGCCGGGTGTGGTCTCCGTCATCTCACTCTCCCGGGAATTGACGCGTCAATCGCCAAGTTAGCATCATTGACACGTCAACCGGTAGGTCTACTTCCGTGGATCGCCGGCTGCGAGAGCACCGAGGAGGAGACGATGGCAGCTGCAGACTTCGAGCTGGGGCTCAACTCGTTCGGCGAGGTGGCCACCGACGGCGACCGCGTCCTGAGCGACGCCGAGACCGTACGGCTGCTCGTGACCGAGGCACGACTCGCCGAGTCGGTCGGACTCGACGTGTTCAGCCTGGGTGAGCACTACCGGGAGGGTCACAACGACTCCGCGACACCCGTGTTGCTCGCGGCAGCCGCGACGGCGACCGAGCGGATCCGCCTCGGCACCTCGGTCACGGTGCTCAGCACGAACGATCCGGTACGCCTGTACCACGAGTTCGCGACCCTCGACGCCGTCTCGAACGGCCGCGCCCAGATGGTCCTCGGCCGCGCCTCGGCGACCGAGTCGTTCCCGCTGTTCGGTTACGACCTGGCCGACTACGAGCGACTGTTCGAGGAGAAGCTGGATCTCTTCCTGCGACTTCAGCGCGACGAACCGGTCACCTGGTCCGGGACGGTGCGAAGCGCTCTGGTCGACCAGCGCCTGCACCCCCGGATGCAGCCCGGCGGCATCCCGACCTGGATCGGCGTCGGGGGCAGCCCGAACTCGGTGGTCCGCGCCGCCCGGCACGGCCTCCCGCTCATGCTCGCGATCATCGGCGGGCGACCCCAGCGGTTCGCCGGCCACGTGGACCTCTACACCAAGGCGCTCGAACAGTTCGGGCATACCCCGCAGCCAATCGGGCAGCACTCTCTCGGCCTTGTCGCCGACACCGACGAGGAGGCGGTGGAGACGTGGTGGCGGTACTGGCAGCCGGTCGCGGCGGCGCTCGCCAAGGAGCGTGGCTTCTACAAACCGGACCGCGCACGCTACGAGGCGGAAATCGACCACGGGGCGCTCTTCGTCGGATCGCCCGAGACGGTGGCGCAGAAGATCGCCAGAGTCGCCCGCGACCTGCGGCTGAGCCGCTTCGACCTGAAGTACGACATCATGCACCTCCCCCGCGACGCACGCGCGCGCACCATCGAACTGCTCGGCAGCGAGGTCGCTCCGCGGGTCCGCGAGTTGTTGGCAAAGGAGCCCACCAATGTCTGACGTTCTGTTCGGCCTCGACACGTTCGGCGACGTACCGAACGACGACTCCGGCAAGCTCGTCTCCCACGCCGCGGCGATCCGGCAGGTCGTCGACGAGGCAGTGCTCGCCGACCAACTCGGCGTCGACGTCATCGCCCTGGGCGAGCACCACCGGCCGGAGTACTCGGTGTCGACGCCGGAGACGGTCCTGGCCGGCATCGCCACCCGTACCTCCCGGATCCGGCTGGCCTCCGGCGTGACAGTGCTGAGTTCGGACGACCCGGTCCGGGTTTTCCAGCGCTTCGCCACCGTCGACGCGCTGTCGAACGGTCGGGCCGAGGTCATCCTCGGTCGCGGCTCGTTCACCGAGTCGTTCCCCCTCTTCGGTTACGACCTGCGCGACTACGACACGCTGTTCGAGGAGAAGATCGAACTCTTCGTGAAGCTGCTGGACGAGAAGCCGGTGACCTGGAGCGGCACCCTGCGGGCGCCGCTGGAGAACGCCGACGTCTTCCCGAAGACCGAGTCGGGTCACCTGAGCACCTGGGTCGGCGTCGGCGGCTCGCCGCAGTCGGTCGTCCGCACCGCCCAGTACGGCCTCCCGCTCATGCTCGCCATCATCGGTGGCGCCCCCGAGCGGTTCGCGCCCTACATCGACCTGTACCGCCGGGCGGCCGACCAGCTCGGCACGACCGCGCACCCGGTCGGGATGCACTCGCCCGGCTTCATCGCCGACACCGACGAGGAGGCCAAGGAGATCTACTGGCCGCACTACCGGGTCATGCGGGACCGCATCGGCAAACTGCGTGGTTGGCCGCCGATCCGCCGGCAGGAGTTCGACTCCGAGGTGGAGAACGGTTCCCTCTACATCGGTTCCCCGGAGACCGTGGCCCGCCGGATGGCCCGTGCGATCCGCAGCCTCGGTGTCGGCCGGTTCGACCTCATCTACTCGGCCGGAGCACAACCGGCGAGCGCCCGGATGCGCGCCGTGGAGCTGTACGGCTCCAGGGTGATCCCCATGGTCCGCGACATCCTGGCCTGATCAGCCCGTCACACCGAGAGGACGACATGAACGACAACGACCGGAGCCGGCCCACGACCCTTGGCATCCTCGGGGCCGGCAAGGTGGGAACGGTGCTGGCCCGCCTCGCCGTCGCCGCCGGCTACCGGGTGTTGGTGGCCGGCTCCGGCGACCCAGCGAAGATCGCGCTCACCGTCGAGGTCCTCGCCCCGGGGGCGGAGGCCACAACGGCCCTCGACGCTGCGGCACGCGCCGACGTCGTCATCCTCGCCCTGCCACTGGGCAAGTACCGCAGCGTCCCCGTCGACGCACTCCGCGGCAAGCTCGTCGTCGACGCCATGAACTACTGGTGGGAGATCGACGGCATCCGCGACGACCTCACCGACCCGCGTACCTCGTCGAGTGAGACAGTGCAGGCCTTCCTGTCCGGCTCACGCGTCGTCAAGGCGTTCAACCACATGGGCTACCACGATCTCGAGGACGAGGCCCGGCCGGCCGGCACGGCCGACCGCAAGGCCATCGTGCTCGCTGGTGACGACGCCACCGACGTCAGCGCCGTCGCGTCCCTGGTGGACGCACTCGGCTTCGATCCGGTCGTCGCCGGCCCGCTAAGCGAGGGGGTACGCCTCGAACCCGGCAGCGAGTTGTTCGGCGCGAACGTGAGCGCCGACGACGCGCGGGCCATGCTCGACCGCTTCCCCGAGTCGGAGCGTGGACGGATCATCGCCGACGCCCGAGAACAGTCCTAGCCGTCCCGGCGGCCGTCGCCACGATCCGCGCAAGACACGATCCGCGCAACATCAGGGATGTTGGTGTCTCCCAAGCTCCGGAGGCAGCACTATCCATGAAGTTGCGCGGATCTTGGGCGCGAGGCGCGAGTGCGCGGGGCGCGTGCGTTCGGTCAGCGGTTGTCGTAACCGAAGGCCCTTTGCGGGTCGAGGCGCTGTCCCTCGGCGTACTCCTTGTCGAACGCGGCGGCGCCGAGGGCCTCGGTCGCTGCGGCGCGCATCGTGGCGAGATCGGCCGCGTCGTCCGGGTCCGGCACCTGGCCGATCGCCGCGAACGCCGCGTCCGTGACACCGATCATCCGCGCCGTCCGCGCGTGGTCGCCCTCGGCCGACGCGAGCGCGGCGCCGGCGACGCAGACGTACGGCACGAAGTCGGCCCAGGCGTTGCGGAACACCCGCTCGCGGTTCTCGGCGAACAGTGTCCTCGCCACCTCGAGGTTGCCCAGCCCCAGCTCGCAGAACGCCAGGTTGTGGTACTCGGAGTTGACAGTCTGGGGTTGGCCCAGCGTCTCGTTGAGCGCGATGCTCTCCCGATACAGGTCCCGGGCGCGGACCAGGTCACCGGACATCCGCGCGACGCCGGCCAGCACGTGCCTCGGCCGTTCCTCGAGGCTGCGGTCACCGGAGCGCAGCGCCACCTCCAGGGCCTCCCGCGCGCGGGCCTCCCCGCCCGGCAGGTCACCTCCGCGGATGGCGACCCGGGCCAGGCTGTAGCGGGCCTCTACCTCACCTGCCGGGTCGCCGGCTGCCTGCGCCCGCGCGATCTCGGCCTCGCTCATGCGCACCACGGCGTCGGTCTCGCCTCGGCGGAAGGCCGAACGTACGTTCTCGCTGAAGCTCATGGCCTTCTCCCCCATCAGGAAACAGTTCGATCGCGCCGTCACTGCGTCGCGAACATCGTCCAGTTCTCCACGAGCGCGAACCCCATCGACTCGTAGAGCGGCCGGCCCATCGGGCTGGTGTGCAGGTAGGCGGCGTCCGCGCCGGCCGCGATGCCATCGCGCAGCACCGTTTCGGTGAGCGTGCGGCCGAGGCCACGACCCCGGGCGGACGGTACGACGCCGATGTTGAAAACGCCGATCACGCCGGAGGTCAGCATCCCGAGGGCGGTGCCGACGGGACGGTCGGACTCCTCGGCCAGGTAGCCGGTCACACCGTCGGTGTCGAGCACCGCACCGCCCATCAACGAGCCGAAGGCGCCTTCGGGCGCCTCGAAGCTCTCGGTGAGGGCGTCGGTGTACGTGTCGTTCTCGGTGGCACCAACCCGACGCACCGGAGTCCGCTGCTGGGGCGGGTCAGGCCGGAACGCGATGTCATCCGTGGCGCAGGCCAGGAAGGGCATGACGCTGCGTCCCCGCAGCCCGTGCCGGGCCGCGAGGTCGACGACCGCGGCGCCCGCCTCACCTCGAACAATGATCGACCAGTGCGGAATGTGCCTGGCGACCTCGGTCGCCAACTCGTCGAGCGACTCGAGATCCGGGTCGGTGGTCAGGTCGAAGACCCCGTTGAGCGACGCGAGGCCGGCGTGGGTGATCCCCGCGCGAGCGGTGCCCCGCTCGGCGTACCAGCCCTTCGGGGTCACCTGGCAGAGGGCCGCGATGGCGTCGAAGTACGCGGTCGCCAACCGGTCGGCGGTGGTGCTCATGCCTGGTCTCCCCCATCGAACGGTCGTCCTGCCAGAACGCCAACCTAGCCAGCGACCTCTTACGTGAGCAAACGTGACGATCCGGGCACTTCGTAACGCGCCGCACCGATCAGGAATCAAGAAGCCCCGGGGCGCACGTCCGGCCTAGCCTTTTTCCAGGCAGCCGGCAGCACACCGAGCCGGACGACGAGAGGGAGCCCGAGCATGGCCGCGAAGACCACCACCACCGATTCCGACGGCTTCACCGCCGAGGAGCGCGCCGCGATGAAGGAGCGCGCCGCCGAGCTGCGCGCCGAGGGCAGGAAGGGCGCGAAGAAGGCCGACGGGTTGCAGGCAGTCCTCGACCGGATCGCACAGATGGAGCCGGAAGATCGCGCGCTCGCCGAGCGCGTACACGTGACGGTGACCGCAGCCGCCCCGGAGCTGTCGCCCAAGACCTGGTACGGCATGCCCGCCTACGCGAACGAGGACGGCAAGATCGTCGTCTTCTTCCAGGACTCCGGGAAGTTCAACTACCGGTACTCGACGCTCGGCTTCCAGGACCCTGCCAACCTCGACGACGGGGACCTGTGGCCGGTGGCGTACGCGCTGCAGAACTGGAGCCCCGAGGTGGAGAAGAAGATCACCGCTCTGGTGCGGGCTGCGGTCTCCTGATCTCTGCGGGCATCGGGGCAACCGCCCTGGCACGACCGGCCTGAGGTGAGCGATGATCGAGATCGGAGCTGAGGGAGGCGGACAGTGCGGACGACGGGGCGCGGGCGAGCGGCGAGACGAGTCACTCGGTGACGGCGAAGGCAGGCCAGGCGTTCGACATCGGTCGGGCGGTGTCCGACATCGAGTCGCTGCTCGCCGTCGAACTGCCCACCGACGGCGACCCGGTCAGTGAGGGAGACCCGGCCACCGGGGAGTGGACCGGCACCCGGGGGGCGGGCTTCCAGATCATTCCGCTCTGGGAGAGCGACGACCTCGTTGGTGTGTACGGCGCCGACTGGAACGAGGCCGAGGATGCCGCGATGGCGAACCTGGCCCTCGTCACAGGTGAGCTGGACCGCCGCTGGGGGCCGCACCGCAGGGTGTCCATGCACGTACCCATGTTCCGGAAGCAGGCCGGCACACCGATGCCGGTGCTCTTCCAATCGCTGTCCGACATGGACTGCTACGGCGACCTCGCGGTCTGGGGCCCGACGACGGCCGATGGTCGATGGGTCGCGGTCTCGGTCAACCAGTGCGACGGCGACGCCCCGATGATCATGACGGCGGTGGCCAGTCGGTTCGCGATCACCGAACTGCCGGAGTGACGAGTGCCGATCACTGATCACGCCTTGGCCATCGCGGCGGCGGAAGCCGGCGCCGCGGTCGTCCGTGCTCGATACGGGTCGTCGCTCACGCGCTTCATGAAGATCGGAAACGACTTCGCCACCACCGTGGACATCGACGCGGAGAAGGCCATCCTCGACGTCCTACGCGGGGCGCGTCCGCACGACGTCGTGATGGGCGAGGAGAGCGGGCGCACGGGCACTGACGGAAACGGACGCACCTGGCTGGTCGACCCGCTCTGCGGCACTGTGAACTACGCCGCCCGCACCACGCTGGTCTCGGTCAACGTCGCGCTGCACACCGGGACGGGCAGCGCCGTTGCCGCGTCGGCGGACCCGTTCAGCGGTGAGGTGTTCTGGACCGACGGCAGCGCCGCGTACGTCCGCTGCGCCGGCACGGACGATCGACTTGTCCCGTCGGCCGAGTCGAAGCTGGTCGACGTCAACCTCGACCCGCCGTTCCCCAGCCGGGACGTCTTCCTGGCCGCCCGGATGCTCGCCGACGACGACTTCATCGATCAGTTCCATCCACGGGTGGTCTCCACCAGCCTGGCCGTGGCATGGGTCGCCGCCGGTCGCCGCGCCGCCTATGTGACGGACCGCCGCGACCTGAGCCGCAGCGTCCACTTCGCGGCCGGAATCGCCCTCTGCCAAGCAGCCGGTTGCGTGGTCACCGGGCTCGACGGCGAACCGCTGCACACCGGTGGGAACGGTCTGATCGTCGCCGCCGACGAGCGGACCCACGCCGCCCTGCTGACCCTCGTCCGGAGGCAACGCACCGCGACGACGTGACGCTTGACATGAAGTACGGTTGAGGTCTTAGCCTCCCGTCCGTCACTTCAGCCTGTTGTCGGAGGGAATCTGATGCACCTGCCACGCCTTCTCCGCCCACGCACCGTCGCGAGCGCACACTGCGACCTGCCGTGCGGCGTCTACGACCCGGCCCAGGCTCGGATCGAGGCCGAGTCGGTCAAGGCCATCTCCGAGAAGTACCAGGCCAGCGACGATCCGGAGTTCCGCACCCGCGCGTTGGTCATCAAGGAGCAGCGCGCCGAGCTGGTCAAGCACCACCTCTGGGTCCTCTGGACCGACTACTTCAAGGCACCGCACTTCGAGAAGTACCCCCAGCTGCACGACCTCTTCAACGAGGCCACCAAATTGGCCGGCGCTGGCGGCGCGAAGGGCGCCGCCGACCCGGAGGTCGCCGAGCGACTCCTCGGCAAGATCGAGGAGATCTCGAAGATCTTCTGGGAGACCAAGCAGAGCTGACCCAGCGGAACCGGGTGGCGTCGGCCACCCGGTTCGGCGCACCACGTTTCAGGAGGACCGCATGGCGTCGCGCACCGATCTCGTCGAAGAGTTGATGAGCCGTTATCCGCAGGTGCCGCGAGAGGCGGTCATCAAGGAGGACCTGCTGCGCGGCGGGCTCGCCTTCGACGACGCTGCGCTGACCGACAACGAGAACGGCAGCGTCAAACCGAAGTCGTACTTCATCTTCTCCTTCGACCACCGGACGCTTCCGGAGTTGGGGACGGCCGCGCTGCGCCGACCGCCCGAGGAGATCGTGCTCACCGGGGGCCCGTACGAGCTTCGTCGTACCGTCGTTTCGGTCCGCACCAACCCCAGCTCGCCGTACCGCGTCGGAACCGACAGCGACGGCCGGCTGCGCCTGTTCCTGGACGGGCGGGCGATCGCCGACGTCGGGCTGCCCCCGATGCCGGCCTACTACCGCCACACGCTCGCCAACGGTAAGTCGGTGATGGAGGTCGCCCCGACGATCCAGTGGGGCTATCTGATCTATCTGACCGCGTTCCGGGTCTGCCAGTACTTCGGCGCGAAGGAGGAGTGCCAGTACTGCGACATCAACCACAACTGGCGGCAGCACAAACAGGCCGGTCGGCCGTACACCGGTGTCAAGCCCGTCGACGAGGTGCTGGAAGCCTTGGAGATCATCGACCGGTACGACACCGAACGTGCCTCGCAGGCGTACACGTTGACCGGCGGCAGCATCACCTCGCAGGTCAACGGGCTGGCCGAGGCGGACTTCTACGGCCGGTACGCGCAGGCGATCGAGGAGCGGTTTCCGGGGCGGTGGATCGGAAAGGTCGTCGCCCAGGCGCTGCCCCGAGCCGACGTGCAGCGCTTCCACGACTACGGGATCCGCATCTACCACCCCAACTACGAGGTGTGGGACAAGCGGCTGTTCGAGTTGTACTGCCCGGGCAAGGAGCGCTACGTCGGCCGGGAGGAGTGGCACCGCCGCATCCTCGACTCCGCCGAGGTGTTCGGTCCACGCAACGTGATCCCGAACTTCGTGGCGGGCGTCGAGATGGCCGCCCCGCACGGCTTCACGAGCGTTAGCGAGGCGATCGACTCCACCACCGAAGGGCTTGAGTACTTCATGTCGCGCGGGATCACGCCGAGGTTCACCACCTGGTGCCCGGAGCCCACCACACCGCTCGGGCGGACCAACCCGGAAGGCGCACCGCTCGAATACCACGTCCGCCTGTTGGAGGCCTATCGGGCGACGATGGACGCGCACGGGCTGTCCAGCCCACCCGGGTACGGCCCGGCGGGGCCCGGCCGAGCCGTCTTCTCGGTCAGCTCCTTCATGGACACCCTGCCGTCCGCCGATTCCTGACGAGCGCGGGCGGGGGCAGCACCAGAGGCCGCCCCCGCCCGCGTCACCGCACTAGCTGGCGTACGTCTCGAATTCGGCGACTCGAGGCGTACCACCGGAGCTGTTGATCTTGAAATTGATCTTGCTCAGCGAGGTCGCGGAGAAGGTGATCGAGCCCGCCCCGCTACCGGAGGCCAGAACGGCACCGTTGTCGTTGTTGACCAGTTGCCAGGACCCGATCGAGCCCTGCGTGCCGGACGGCTCCCGGATGACCACCCGGGACACCCGGGTGGCCGAGCCCCACTTGATCGAGATCGTGCCGGTCGATCCGGCCGGTGACCAGTACGTGGTGATGTCGCCGTCGCGCACGTTGCCGTAGCTCGTCCCACTGGCCTTGCTGGAACCGTCGGCACCGGCGCCGAGGCTCAGGTTGGTCCCGCCGGACGGCGGTGGGGTGGTCGGCGGGGGCGTCGTGGGCGGAGGCGTGGTCGGCGGTGGCGTGGTCGGCGGCGGGGTCGTGGGAGGCGGGGTCTGCGGAGAGCAGCTGCCGTTCGACACCCGCAGGCCCGTGTTGGCGCCCACCGTCTGCCGGACGATCTCCGGCACGCAACTCGCGCCGTCGAGGCTGTACGGGTACGGGATGCCGACGGTGGTGGTGGACGTCAGGTTGGGGCCCGCCGGGTAGGTCTCGCTGCCGGCGCTGGACCAGGTCACGTTGTCGAGGATGTTGCCGCTGACCTGCCAGTAGCCGCGCTCACTGGTGTAGAAGGTGCCGAGGACGTCCTTGGAGTTGCGGAAGTAGTTGTTCTCCACCTTGGCCTTGGCGCCAGCCCGGGAGTTGATTCCGGACTCGTGCAGGCTCACGTAGTGGTTGTTGTAGATGTGGGCAGTGCCGCCGCGTAGCAGCGGCGTACGCGAGTCGATGTTCTCGTACAGGTTGTGGTGGTAGGTGATGAAGCCGTTCGACAGGTCGCTCTCGCTGGACCCGACGAGGCCGCCCCGACCGGAGTTACGCAGGATGCTGTAGGAGAGCGTGACGTACTGAGTGTTGTCCTTCATGTCGAAGAGCCCGTCGTAGCCCTCCGACTCCCCGCCCGAGGCTTCCAGGGTCACGTGGTCGACCCAGACGTTGCGGACGGTGCTCTCCATGCCGATGGCGTCCCCGCCGTTCGAGGTGGGTGAGCCCGACTTCTTGACGTTCCGGACGGTCACGTTCTGGATGATGATGTTGCTGGAGTCGCGGATGTGGATGCCGAGCTGGTCGAAGACGGCCCCGCTGCCGACACCGAGGATGGTGACGTTGCTGATCTGCTTGAGCTCGATCACGCCCGCCGCGGTGTTGCAGCTCGACCCGGAGACCTTGCTGGTGTTGCCGTGGTTGATCGTCCCGGACACCTCGATGACGATCGGGGTGCTGCTACTGGCCCGGCCGCACAGGGCGGCGTGGATCGCCGTCCCCGTGGTGGCCCGCACGGTCTGACCGCCCGCGCCGCCGGTCGTCCCGCCGTTCTGGGTGGCGTAACCGGTGGCGCTGCCGACCGCCGCCGACGCCTGAGGGGTGGGCAGGGCCACCCCGACCGCGATCCCCACGGCTGCCGTGGCCAGCGCCGCCTGAAGTCGCAACGCGACTGGTCGTCTCATCTCGCCTCACCTTCGCATTCGTTCCGCCCACGGCGTCGCCTCGACGGTCGCCGCGACCACACCGCCACGTCTTTATGAATAGGCGGATGTGAATCACAGAAGAATTCATCGAAGTCGCATAAGCCCTGGTGGAAGCAGGGTTTCACCGGGCGCTCGCAGCGCCACTGTCGGCACTGACCGCCCGGCCTCTAACGGAAACATCGATGTAACGCAATCGTAGGAAAGCGGTTTCCGCAAAGGCAAGGTTTGACGCTTGCAGGTTTGTTGCAGTGCCGGGGAGGCCCGGCCTGACCCAACCCCGGCGGCGAGCCCTGCGCCTCCGAGTATTGACACCGCCCGGCGCGCCATCGATGCTCTGCTAAATCAGTTTAGCGACGGTCTTCGTCTCTCTCCGACATCGCTGGCTGAGCGCACCACCACCGAGAAAGGACTCGCATGAGACTCCGAAACGGACTGATCCCGCTCGCCGCCACCCTCGTGCTGGCCAGCGCCTCCGGCACGGCGTACGGCAGCGCGAGCGGCAAGCCCGGCGCCGACGACGGAATCCGCAGCATCACCCCGATCACCACCGTCTACACGTACGGCCAGAAGGTCTCCGCGGTCGCGATCGAGTACGGGGCCACGGTCAATCCCCGCACCCTCGACACCGGCACGTTCTCGGTGAGCGACACCGTCTACAACTTCCGCTTCAACCCCATCGAGGACCTGCCGAAGCTCGCCGACCGGACCGTCACCCGCACCTACACCAACGGGGTGCCCGGCACGCGCAGCGACCACCGGTCGGCGCCGGGCAGGTACGTCATCGTCGAACTCGACCCCGCCGACACCGGCGGCTCGACTGTCATCGTCTCCAAGTGCCCGACCTTCCTCTGCACTGTGAAGGTCAACCCCGAGCTGCCCACCCGGGTCGTGCAGCACAAGGACGTGCACGCCCAGCCCGGCCGAGGGGCCGGCAAGGGCCCGGTGCTCGCCCGGGCCACCCCGCGCGAGTCCCGGCCGGTCACCGAGAAGCCGGTAAACCAACTGGTCGACGAGTTCACCTACGGCTCGTACCTCAGTGGCGGCATGGTGCTGCCGTACCACTACCACCTGCCGAAGAACTACCAGCCCGGCCGCAGGTACCCGCTGATGGTCGTCCTGCCCGGTCACGGGATGGGCTGGGACGGCGACAACCTCGGTGTCCAACTCGCCGCCGACATCCCGGCCACCGCCTGGTTGCAGCCGGAGTGGACCGGCACCTCCGAGGACGTCATCGTCCTGGCGCCCCAACACCAGCGGGTGGGCGGGGCCGCCGAGGCGGACCTGCTGATCAAACTGCTCGACCAGTTCGTCGGCCAGTTCGCGGTGGACACCCGCCGGGTGTACGCGACCACTGTCTCGTACGGCTCCCAACTGCTCTGGGCGGCGTTCGCCAAGCGGCCGGACCTTTTCGCCGGTGGTTTGGTGACCGGTGGTTTCCCGGTCAACGCCACGCAGGCGACAGCCATCGCGGCGGCCGAGGTGCCGGTGTGGATCACGCACGGCGAGCACGACCACCTGCTCAACGTGTCGGGCGCGCGCAACTCCACGACGCTGCTGCGGCAGGCGTACGAGGCCCGGGGTAAGAGCCCCGAGCAGGCCGCCGACGTCGTGCGCTACACCGAGTACGCCGACCCCGCGTTCTCGTTGCCGGACTACCACGCGGCGTTCGGCCCGACCTACGAGGACAGCAGCATCCTGCGGTGGCTCCTCGGCCAGGCAAAGCCCGCCACCTCTGGCAACTGACGGTGCGGAACCGGGCGACGTCTCGCCGCTGATCCGGCAGCGCTGATCCCGCGCCCGGTGATCATCGCGAGGCGTCGCCCGGCGTCCGGCCGGAGGGGAGGTCCGGGGGTCAGTTCAGGCAGGCGCGGAGGGCTGCGGTCAGCCGGTTGGCGCGCTCGTCGCCCATCCCACGCATCTGGTTGACCACGTACCCGAACCCGACCTGGTGCTGGGCGTCGGCGAAGGCCAGGTTGCCGCCCGCGCCGTCGTGGCCGAAGCTACGCTCGCCCAGCAGTGGCCGGGCCGGCGGTGAATGCAGCAGGAAGCCGCTCCCCCAGCGTTGCCCGGTGTCCGGCGGGCCGTGCCGCTGCTGGCCCCGCGAACGGACGACCACCGCGTCGTCCACCGACGCGGCCGTCAGCAGCGGGCCGTGCTGGATGTCCGACACGCAGGCCGCGTAGAGGCGCGCGAGACCGTCCGCGGTGCTCACCGCGCCCGCGCCGGGAACGCCGGCGGCCCGGATGGCCGGGTCGTTGAAGCTGACCAGACCATTGTCGTCGGCGGGGAAGGCGAAGGCGCCTCCCATGGTGATTCCGCGTTCGGCGACCGGGTCGACGAACGGGTCGGCGTCCGGAGGTGGCGCCAGACCCCATGCGACGGTGTCACTCTCCGCGGCGGGAAGCCCGAGCCAGGTACGCAGACCGAGCGGCTCCGCGACGACCTCGGAGAAGTACGCGCCGGGCAGCTGGCCGGTGACGCGGCGGATCACCTCGCCGACCAGCCAGCCGTAGGTCATCGAGTGGTAGCCGTGCGCGGTGCCCGGCTGCCACAACGGGGTCTGCGCCTCGATCGCCTTGATGACCGGATCCCACGCCAGAACCTCGTCGAGGGCCAGGGGCCGGTCCAACGCGGGCAGGCCGGCCTGGTGGGTGAGCAGCCACCGCACGGGGATGTCCGCCTTGCCGTGCTGCCCGAACTCCGGCCAGTAGCGCGTCACCGGAGCGTCGAGGTCGAGCCTGCCCTGCTGGACCAGGAGGTAGGCGCAGATCGCCAGGATTCCCTTGGTGCAGGAGAAGACGACGACCGGCGTGTGCGCGTCCCAGGGGCGTCCGGTGCGCGTGTCGGCCACCCCGCCGTACAGGTCGACGACCTTGCGGCCGCGTACGTAGACGGTGGCGGCGGCGCCGACCTCCCCCTGGGTGGCGAAGTTGTCGCGGAACACGTCGGCGACGCGGCCGAAGCCCTCGTCGGCATGGCCGTGGATCTGCGGCTGTGTGAGCACTGCCTACCCCTTCACTGACCCCTGGATCAGGGCCTTGATGAACTGTCGCTGGAAGATCAGGAACACGATGAGGGTGGGCGTGAGGATCAGCAGCGATCCGGCGCACAGCAACACCAGGTCCGTGCCCCACTGACCCTGGAACGCGCCGAGCGCCCCGGCCATGGTGCGTTTGGTGGCGTCGTCGACGAGGACGATGGCGAGGAGGAACTGGTTCCAGGTCCAGAGGAACATCAGGATGGTCAGCGAGGCGATGGCCGGCCGGGCCAGTGGCACCTGGACCCGCCAGAACATCTGCCACGTGCTACTGCCGTCCACCCGGGCCGCCTCGGACAACTCGACGGGCACGTTGGTGAAGTGCGCCCGCATCCAGAACACCGCGAACGGCATGTAGAGGCCGATCAGCGGAAGGATGATCGCCCAGCGCGTGTTGAGCAGGCCGAAGTCCTGCATCTGGTAGTAGAGCGGGGTGACCACGGCCTCGAACGGCAACGTCAGGCCGAGCAGGAGCAGGCCGAAGACGAGTCGACCGCCGGGCACCCGGAGCTGACCGAGCCCGAACCCGGCCATGGTGGCGATGAGTACGGACACCGGCACGACGCCGGCCACGATGAGCAGGCTGGAGCGCAGCAGAGCGCCCATGTTGGCGGCGGTGAAGGCGTCGGCGAAGTTGCCCCACTGCGGGTCGGACGGCCAGGCCAGACCGGTGGGCACGGTGCCGCGTGGCTGCAACGCCGCCGAGAGCATGCTCACGAACGGCAACAGGGTGACGAGGATCAGGGCGATCAGGAAGACGCGACCGGTCACCTGTTCACGGCGGCTCAGGTTCACGGCTTCTCCCCTCGGGTCAGTCGCTGGATCGGCAGCACACAGACCAGCACCAGCAGCATGAGGACGACGGCGAGCGCGGAGGCGAGCCCGACCTGACGCTGCGAGAAGGCCAGCCGGTAGATCTCCAGTCCCGGAACGGTGGTCTGGAGGCCGGGACCGCCGCTGGTGGAGATGTAGACGATGTCGAAGCTGGCCAGGGCGGCGATGATCGTCACGGTGAGGCAGACGCCGATCTCCTGGCGCAGGCTGGGCAGGGTCACGGCGAGGAACTCACGGACCGGGCCCGCGCCGTCCAGGCGGGCGGCCTCGTAGAGCGCGGGATCAATCTTGCTCATGCCGGTGACCAGCAGGATCGTGCAGAGGCCGAGCAGGACCCAGGCCCCGATCACGCCCACCGCGGGCAGGGCCGTGTCGAAGTCGCCGAGCCACGCGCGGGCGACGCCACCCAGGCCGACCGCGCGCAGCGCCTGGTTGACCAGACCGTTCGACGAGAGCAGCCAGCTCCACGCGATGCCGGCCGCCACCAGGGGGATGACCTGCGGCAGGAACAGGATGGTCCGCACGACGGTCCCGAACGCGCCGGTCGTGATCCGCCGAACCATGCTCGCCACCAACAGACCGAGCGCGACGGGGATGAAGCTGAAGAAGACGATCAGGACGACGGCGTTGCCGATGATTTTGAGCAGGTCGCTGTCGGTGAACACGGTGACGTAGTTGTCCAGACCCGCCCAGCGGGCCACCCCGATCCCGTTCCAGTCGTAGAGCGAGTACTGGAACGTCAGGACGAGCGGGCGGAGGACGAACACCGCGTACATCACCAGGGCGGGCAGGACGTACAACCAGCCGGTCCCGGCCGCGCGGGCCCACCGAAGTCGGTGAGCCCGCGTGGGGGTGGGACGGGCGGGACGATCCGCTGACGACACCTGGTCGTCCCGCCCGGTTGGTGCGCTGCCGAGGGCAGACGTCATCGGGACAGTTCCTTCGCGTACTCGGCCTGGACGGCCTTCACGTACCCCTCGGGAGTCTGCTGTCCGGCGACCAGCTTCTGCATCTCCGGGGTGATCGCGGCGGCGAAGATGCCACCGGTGGCGTTCGCGGTGAAGTCCACCGCGCCGTTCTCCGCGCCGAGCTGCTGCGACGCCTTCAGGGTCTCGGCCAGGACGGTGTTCGGGGCGGCGGCCGGCACCGGCAGGTCACTGGGGCCGCCGGGGCTGGAGCCTCCGACCGTCACCGCGATCTCGCGCGCCTTGTCGTTGGTGTGGACCCAGTTCAGGAAGAAGGCTGCGGCGTCGGGGTTCTTGGCCTTGGCGGAGACGCCGAAGGTGTTCGGGGCGGACATCGCGACGTGCTTGCCGCCGGGGGCCTCCGTCGGGAACAGGAAGAAGCCCACGTTGCCGGGCATCCCCTTGTCCAGGTTGGCCGACTCCCAGTCGCCGTTGAACATGAACAGGCCGTTGCCCTTCTGGAACTCCCCCACCATCCCCGCGTAGTCGATGGCGTTGGCGTCCTTGGGGAAGTAGCCGGCCTGCGCCCACTTCTGGATGGTCTGGGTGGCCTTCAGAGCGGCCGGAGTGTCGAACGTGGCCCCCGGCTTCTGGAAGATCCAGTCGGCGACCTGGGTCGGGTCTCCGAACTGGTTCTGCAACGCCTGGTGCGGGAAGTTGATGCCCGCCGTGTTCTTGTTGAACTGCATGATCGGCTGGACCCCGGCGGTCTTCGCCTTCGCCAACAGCTGCTCGAAGTCGGCGACGGTGGCCGGCGGCTGGGTCATGCCGACCTGGGCGGCCAGCTTCTTGTTGTAGAAGACGCCGGTGACGCTGTAGCCGAGCCCCATGCCGTACAGCGACCCGGTGCCCCGGGTGTTCTCACCGACGCGCAACTGCATGAGCTGCGAGGCGGGGAACTTGTCCCACCCGTACGCGGTGAAGTACGGGTCCAGGTTCTTGAGCAGGTCGTCCTTGACCAGGTCGACCATTGTGGGGAGCCGGATGATGTCGGGTGAGTTGTCCGACGCCATCACCCGTGGCGCGTTCTCCACGATTACCGTGAACTGGTCCTCGCGGATGTTGAACGTGACGTTGGAGTGCTGCTTGGAGAACTCGTCGGCCAGTGCCTTGGCCAGGGGAAAGCCGGTCTCCGCGTACATCTCCAGGGTGATCGGAGCGGTCCCGAGGTCGGTCTTCACGGCGGCGTCGGACTTCGGGGCCGACGACCGGTCCTCCCCGGGCGCGCTGCACGCCGTGGCGGCCATTCCGACCGACAGCAGCGACGCGAGGAGCACGGTTCTCCGTCGCGCGAGATTTGTCAGCAATTCTGCCATTTCATGACTCCTCGACTATTCATCCGCCACGCGGCCCCACGACCGCGCGACAGCTCCACCGGAACCACCGCGCCGGAGTGACGGCGACGACGTGCGCGTCGCTGCCCGTGGATCGAGCACGACACCGCACCTGTCACCACGAGGCCCCGGCACGGCCATCGAAGGCGCCTCTGGATGCACCAGAAGTGGTCGCTAAACTGATTTAGCAGAGCATGCGCGTGGCACGGGAAGCTGTCAAGGACAACCTGGCAACAGGGCGGAAACGTCGGGTTCACACCACTCCGGGCGTGACCGACGCGAGATCTCGGGCGGCGACGCATCATGATGAGCAGGAGCAGCGCCTACGGCACCGCGCCTGATTCGGAGGACTGATGGGCAGCAACAGAGCAACACTCGCCGACGTCGCGCGGAGAGCCGGGCTGTCCAAGACCGCCGCGTCGATGGTGCTCAACGGTCGGGAGGGCACCCGACTCTCGGCCGAGGCGCACCAGCGCGTGTTCGCCGCCGCCGAGGAACTCGGCTACCGGCCCAACCTCGCCGCGCGCAGCCTGCGTACCCGCAAGACCGCCACCATCGCGTTCGTCTCCGACATCGTCGCCACCACCCGGTTCGCCGGCGACCTCATCCGTGGCGCCCTCGACGCGGCCCGCGAGCGGGACCACGTGCTGCTCATCACCGAGACGCAGGGCGACGCCACGTTCGAGCAGTACGCCATCGAGGCGATGCTGGACCGGCAGGTCGACGGGGTGATCTACGCGGCGATGGCCACCCGACGACTGACGGTGCCTCCGGCCATCCTCGGCGGTCCGGTGGTGCTGCTCAACGCCACCAGCTCCGACGGCCTGCCCAGCGTGCTCCCGGACGACGACCGGGCCGGCCGCACCGCCGCCAACACGCTGCTCGAACTCGGCCACCACGACGCCATCGCGCTGATCGGCCGCAACCGGCTCAAGGAGGAGGACCCGGAGGTCTCGCTCGCCGCGCGGGCGCGTCTGCACGGCATCCGGCAGGCGCTGGGCGACGCCGACGTCTCGCTGCTGGCCGAGTGCTTCTGCACCGAGTGGCTGCCCGAGCACGGGTACGCCGCCATGCGCGGTCTGCTGAACCGGTCCAAGCGGCCCAGCGCGGTCATCTGCATGAACGACCGCCTGGCCTTCGGCGCCTACCAGGCACTCGGCGAGGCGGGGCTGACGGTCCCCGAGGACATCTCGGTGATCTCGTTCGACGACGATCCGATCGCCGCCTGGCTGCGCCCCGGCCTGGCCACCACGGCGCTGCCGCACGAACAGATGGGACGGCGCGCGGTCGAGCTGCTCCTGGACGGCGCCGACACCGAGCCGTCGCTCGTGCCGATGCCCCTGCGTCGCCGAAAGTCCCTCGCCCCGCCGGCGGAATGACCACGCGCCCGCCGCGGGCCGCCCGAGCGCTGCACCGAACCCGCCCAGCCCGACGCTAAAACGGTTTAGTGCTAGGTTTTCGGCCATGCTACGTCTACCCGACCACTGGGTGTGGGACAGCTGGTACGCGCGGGACGACAACGGCCTCTGGCACGTGTTCTTCCTCCGCGCCTCCCGTGCCCTGCACGACCCGCACCGCCGTCACCGCCGCGCCACGATCGGCCACGCCGTCTCGTCGGACCTGCACTCGTGGCACCTGGTCGCCGACGCCGTGGTCCCCGCCGACACTCCCGCCTGGGACGACCTGGCGACCTGGACCGGCTGCACGGTCCGCGGCCCGGACGGACGCTGGTACCTGTTCTACACCGGGGTCGGCCGCGCCGAGGACGGTCTCGTGCAACGCATCGGCCTCGCCGTCTCCACCGACCTGACCACCTGGCACCGGCACGGCACCGAGCCCGTCGTACAGGCCGACCCGACCTGGTACGAGCTGCTCGACAAGGACCTGTGGTACGAGCAGGCCTGGCGTGACCCGTGGGTGTTCCCCGACCCGGACGGCGACGGCTGGCACATGCTCATCACCGCGCGCGCCAACACGGGACCGACGAACACCCGTGGCGTCGTCGGCCACGCCACCTCCCCCGACCTCCTCACCTGGACCGTCCAGCCGCCGCTGTCGACGCCGGCCGGCTTCGGTCACCTGGAGGTGCCCCAGGTCGCTGTCGTCGACGGGCAGCCCCTGCTGTTGTTCTCCACCGATGCCACCAGCAGCGCTCGACGCGACGACCACCGGATCTGGGTGGCGACCGGCGAGACCGTCCGCGGCCCGTGGGACATCGCGTCCGCCCGGCCGTTCACCCACCCGCACCTGTACGCACCGCGACTGGTGTCTGGACCTGCCGACGACTGGTCACTCATCGGCTTCCTCGACCACGTCGACGAGACGTTCGTCGGGGAACTCACCGACCCCATCCCGGTACGGTTCGACGCCTCGACCGGGCTGGTGCTGGACCCGGCGCGCACGCTCGCCGCGACCTGACCGGACACGGCACAGTGCGTCGACCCGGCCACCGGGGCGAGGCCGACCGGTGCGCACACGGATCCGGGCTGAGGCGTTCGCCCCAGCCCGGACCGTGAACAGCTCGCAGTCAGCTCAGCTCCGCAGCTGCCACTGCTGGTTGGTCCCGCCGTTGCAGGACCAGAGGATCAACTTCGTGCCGTTCGCCGTTCCGGCGGCGTTGGCGTCCAGGCAGAGACCCGACTGCACGCCGGTGATCGTGCCGTTGGCGTTGATGTTCCACTGCTGGTTGGCACCGCCGTTACAGTCCCAGATGACCACCTGGGTGCCGTTGCTGGTGCCCTGGCCGGATGCGTCCAGGCACTTGGTGCCGTACACCATCAGCTGCCGGCTGGCGGTGTGCGTCCACCGCTGGTTGGCGGCGCCGCTGATGCAGTCCCAGATCTGGGCCTGCGTGCCGTTGGTCGTGCTGGAGTTGCCGATCTCGGCGCAGCGGCCCGACTGGACGCCCACGATCTGCACGTTCTGCGGGTTGGTGCTGCCGCCGCTCTGCACACCGGCGGCGTTGATCACCGTCTGCGCGCCGGACGGCCAGTTGCCTCCGGAGACCGTGACGTTGCCGTTGACCACGTTGCCGCGATCACCGTTGGTCACGTTCGTGCTGTTGTTCGTCGCCCAGTTGTTGGTGACGGTGAAGTTGCCCATGTTCTCCGCGTACCAGTAGTTGGCGGTGGCCCAGGTGCCGGTGCTGGAGAAGACGTTGTTGCGGGCGGTGTAGTAGCGGGAGCCCTCGTCGAAGTAGAGCCCGAACCAGCCGTTGGTCCGCAGGCAGTAGTTCTCGTTGATGGTCCCGCCCGGGTTCGCCGACAGCGTGTAGATGCACCCACCATCGGTCATCTGCTGCATGACGTCGTGCACGTAGTTGCCGATGACCTGGTTGTTGGCGGCGACCGTCGCCGTCGTGTAGCGCGGCTGGTAGTTGTACAGGCCCCGGTTCGCGTAGTGCTGGCTGCCGCCGGCGTCGTTGGCACCCCAGCCGTAGCCGACCGACAGACCGGTGTACGGCATGTTGTAGACCTCGTTGTGCGAGACCAGCGCGGTGTTCACGTAGGTGGTCAGGATCGAGACCACACCCCGGTACTCCAGGCCCAGATCGTGCACGCGGTTGTTGCTGATGGTGATGTTGCGGTTGACCATCCGTTGGTCGCTGGGGTGGTGGGCGTCGGCGCGTACGCCGCCGACCACGATGCCCCCGGCGGAGTTGCGGGCGATCTCGGAGCGGGTCACCGTGATGTTGCTGGCGCCCAGGCCGACGCCGCTGGCGTGGGCGTTGGCGTCGTTGCCGATGCCGATGGCCGTCTGCCCGAGGTTGACGAACTGGGAGTCGCTGAAGGTGATGGTGTTCGCGGCCGAGACCTGCACGGCGGCGGGCATCTGGTTCCAGTTCGGCCGGGTGGCCTCGAACTGCGGGCAGCCGGCCTGGCAGGAGGTCAACGCGTCGGACGGACGGGACCACGTGCCGGTGATGTGCGCGCCGGTCTGCTGGTCCGCGAAACCGTTGCTGCTGCTCGGGCCGAGCCAGCTGGTGCCGGTGAAGGTGATCCCGCTGAACGAGATGTGGTGGGCCGGCGCGTCGTAGGTGCCGCCGACGTTGACGAGGGACTGGAGCTGCGGCAGCTCCACACTGACGGAGCTCATGTTCTGTCCCGAGAGCGGGATGTAGTTGAGCTGGCCGTTGCTCGGGTTGAGGTACCACTCCCCCGGTGAGTCCAGGAACTCGTACGCGTTGGTCAGGTAGAAGGGGCCCGCGCGGTGCGGGCTGGAGAGGGTGTCGAACCCGAAGGTGTTGTTGTTCCACGCGGGCTGCTGCATGGTCAGGAAGTTCCCGCTGATGCTCTGCACCGGCGAGTACCGGTCGGTGAACGAGCCGACGCTCTCCACCTCGACCCGGTTCTGGTTGCCGAGGTTGTTGAGGTAGTTGAGCGCGCTGTTGCTGAACCGCATGCCGCTCGTGGTGAAGGTGAAGTCGGCCCGGTTCACTGCGGTACGCGCCCGCGTGGCGACGGCCCCGTTGACGTAGAGCTGACGGGCGTCGAGCCCGGCGCCGACGTTGGCCCGCCAGATGTTCTTCCCGGAGTCGACCTGCGACCACCCGGTGACCGCCCGGGCACCGGTGATCGTCGGCCGGGCGGAGGCGGCGGCCCGCCAGATCACCTGGTAGCCGTTGTTGCCCGAGTCGGCTGCGGTCAGTCGCATCGGCGACGTGAGCCGGTAGGTGCCGTTGGCCAACTCCACCACGATGTCACCGGACATGGAGGTGTTCTGCGACCGTACTGCGGCCTGGGCGGCGGTCAGCGAACACGGCTGGCTGGCCGTACAGCTGCTGCCGGTGCCCGCGGGGGACGCGTAGAGGGTGGTGGTGGCCGCGGCGGCCGGGGACGCCGAGGCGGCGACCGCGACCAGCGCGGTCAACGCTGTCGCGGCGGCGCCGGCCAGCAGCCGACGCAACGGCGGAGGGGACGAGGACACGGGGGTACTCCAGACGTGAGGGGGTGGTGGGTGGGGCGCTGTGCCTCGGCGGGCACGTGCCACGCGGTTATTCGAGGATCTCCCGGAGATAGCGCAGGCCGTCCGTGGCGAGACGGTCCTGCGAGGGGGCCAACGGACGCCAGATCGCCGCGGCGGTGGCGATGGTCTCGTTCTCCGCCGTGAACGACTCGATGCAGATCGCGCCCTGGTAACCGGTCTCCCGCAGGACCGTGAAGAACCGGGGCCAGTCGAAGTGGTCGGCACCGGGAGCGCCCCGGTTGGTGCCGCTGACCTGAACGTGCTTGATGTGCCGGCCGGCGACGGCGAGGGCCGCGTAGGGGTCGGCCTCCTCGATGTTCATGTGGTACGTGTCGATCATGATGCCGACACTCGACGGAAGGCCGTCGATCAGCTCGACCGTCTGCTCGATCGTGTTGACGACGCTCGTCTCGTAGCGGTTCAACGCCTCGACACCGAGGCTCACCCCGCACTCGCCCGCCTGCTCCGCGACCGGCGCCAGGGCGCGCCGGAAGTCCGCGTAGCAGGCGGCGCGAGCCGTCGGCGACATCCGCCAGGTCCGACCGACCGAGGCGTACACGGGGCCGCCGACGCATCCCGCGCCGACGGCCGCCGCGTTCGCCACGCACTCCTTGAGGTACGCCACCGTCGACTCGACGACCGCTGGCGGGGCGTCCACCAGGTCACGCCCGGGCGGGGTGACCGCGCAGACGCCGGCGGCGACGAGGCCGTGCTCGGCCAGCAGGTCCCGGGTACGGACCGGATCCCAGTCCCCGGGTTGCTCGATCGGCAACTCGACCGCGTCGAAGCCGAACGACGCGATCCGTGGGATCAGCTCGGCCAGGGCCTTGTCGTCGACCGGCGAGGCCCACACCCACGGGTTGACGCCGATGGCGTACATCGGTTCCTACTTCCAGCGCTGCGGGTAGCCGGGCAGGTCGGTGCAGCCACACATCGCGTAGTGCAGCGGCGGCATGCTCGGGTCGAGGTACGTGTCGAGGTTGTCCTGCGTGACGGTCGGCTGTGGCAGCTTCCATGGGCTGGACACCTGCTTGCCGTCGAGGATCTGCAGCACCGCCAGGATCGGCGTCCGCCACTGGTAGGTCGGATAGGTCGGTGCGATGGCGGTGAGGTTCTTGTCCTTCCAGATCTTCAGGAAGTCGAGCTGGTCCTCGCCGTTCATCGGCGGAACGGGCTTGCCCGCGTCCTGGAACGCCTCGACCGCCGCGACGGCCGTCGCTCCGGCGTCCATCCAGACACCGTCGATCGTGCCGTACCGCTGGATGTAGTCGTCGACGATCTTCTTGGTCTTGGCCGGGTCGCCGTCGGTGAACTCGACACCCACGACGTCGACCTTCGCCTTGTCGAACGCGACCTTCGCCGCCGACCAGCGGGTCTCCAGGACGTCCACGCCCGGCAGGATCCGCAGGGCGAGGACCTTACCGCCGGGCTTCATCTTCTGGCTGACGAACTCGGCGCCGACGTGGCCGAACCCGTAGCCGCCGATGGGGTTGATGAACGTCACCGGGCACTTCGTGTTGACACCGCGGTCGAAGACGACGACCGGCAGCCCCGCCTTGCAGGCGGCCTCGACGGCCGGGGTGAGCGTGGCGGTGGTGTTCGGCGAGACGATCAGCGCGTCGCAGCCCTTGCCGAGCAGGTCGTTGATGTCCGCGATCTGCTTCTGGTCCTTGCCCTCGGCGTCGACGTGCACGAACTCCTTGATGCGGCTCTTCTGCGCCTCGACCTCGGCCTGCATGGTCTTGAACCCGACCTGCCGCCACGGGTTGTTCAGGGCCGCGTTGGAGAAGCAGATCTTGTGCGGCCCGTTCTTCTTGAACTTGGCGGTGTCCACCATCTTCGGGTTGAGCGCCTGCTCCCACGGCTTGTCGGCCGGACCCGTGGCAGTGGCGGTCAGCAGTGCAAGCTCGGCGTCGTAGTCGGCCTGCACGAAGAACTTCGACTGCTCACCGGTGCCCGATCCCGCAGCCGGGGCACTCCCCGAAGGGCTCGCGGCCGGTTCGTCGGTGGCGCACGCGGTGAGGGACAGCACTGTGACAGCGGCCAGCGCCGCTAGGGAACGTCGCACTATGGCTCCTCTTTATCTCGACGAAGAACGCGTTGCGGAGACCGCCACGGCGAGCAGGATGATCCCGCCCTGGACGGCCGACCTGAGGGCGCCGGAGACGCCGTAGAAATTCATCAGGGCGAACAGCAGCTCGAGGGTCAGCGCGCCGAGCATCGCGCCGACGACAGCGCCACGGCCGCCGCCCAACGCGACCCCACCGAGGACGACGGCGGTGATGGCGCCGAACTCCAGGCCGGCCCCGGCCTGGAACGACACCCCGCTGTAGCCGCCCAGCAGGATCGCCGCCACCGCCGCCGCGAGGCCGCTGAGGATGAAGGCGAGGGTTCGGGTACGCCAGACGCGTACGCCGCTCAACTCGGCGGTGCGCGGGTTGTCGCCGACGGCGACCAGGGTGCGCCCGAAGTCGGAGCGCATCAGCAGCACAGCCACCACTGCCAGGAACAACAGCACCAGCAGCGCGTACGGCACGCGGCCGAGCAGCGGCACGTCCTCGAAGGCCCGCCGGCCGAACCGACGGAACTCCTCGGAGAGCGCACCCTTCGGGGCGCCGTCGGACCACAGGTAGACCGCCCCGAAGAGGATCAGGAACATACCGAGGGTGGTGATGAACGACGGCACCCGCAGCCGTGTCGTGACGAGGCCGTTGACCAGGCCGACGAACGCCCCGAAGGCGAGCAGGAGCAGCACCACCGGCCAGGTACGGCTCGGGTCTCCGTCGATCAGCCGGGCGGCGACCACCACCTGCGCGGTGACCAGGGAGCCGACGGACAGGTCGAACTCGCCGGAGACGATCACGAAGTACTGGCCGGCGGCGAGCAGGATGATCGGCGCCGAACGGCCGAGGAAGGACATCAACGACGGGGGTGCCAGGAAGTCGGGCTGTCGGATGCCGACGAGCACCAACAGCACCCCGAGGATCACGAGGATCGGCAGGACACCACCGGGGCGGACCCGGGGGAGCCGCAGCGGCAGCGAACGGGACTGGACGGTCTGCATGGCTAGGACGCCTTTCGCAGGGCCCTGCGGGCGTAGACGGCGACCGCGGCGATGATGATGACGCCCCGGATCACCTGCTTGAAGAAGGCGTCGACCTCGAGCTGGTTGAAGATGGAGTCGATGCTGGCGAGCAGCAGCACGCCACCGACGGTGCCGATGACGCCGCCGCGACCACCGGCGAGGGCGGTCCCACCGATCACCACGGCGGCGATCGACTCCAGGTCGTAGAGGCCCTCGGTGCCCACCCGGGGCGCACCCGAGCCGAGCCGACTGGCGAGGTAGATGCCGGCCAGCCCGGCGCACATCGAGCAGAGCATGTGGGCGGTGACGAGGATCCGGTCGTTGCGGACACCGGAGAGCCGGGCCACCTCCGGATCGCCGCCCACGGCGACCAGGTGGTGCCCGAACCGGGTCCGCGAGAGCGCGAACCAGGCTGCGGCGGTCACGGCGAGCAGCAGCAGGAACGACACCGGCACCGGACCGACGCGCTGGTAGCCGAGGGACTGCACGAGCGAGGGCGCTGTGGTGCCGGCCGGGCCGTCGTAACCGTTGTCGAGGTATCCCTTGAGCAGCAGCCCGACGCCGAGCGTCGCGATGAACGCGTTGACCCGGAACTTGGTGACGAGCAGCCCGTTGAGCAGCCCGATGCCCGCGCTCACGGCGAGCGCCAGGCCGATCGCCGGCACCAGCGCGCCGTCGCTGCCGTTCATCGTCTCGGCCGCGACGAGAGTGCTGAGGCTGATCACGTACGCCACCGACAGGTCGAGCGAGCCGCCCAGGATGACCAGGGTCTGACCGACGGCGACGAGCCCGAGCCCGGCCGCGACGTGCAGCAGACTCACCGTCGTGGACTGGTTGAACAGCTGACCGCCGTCGACGAGGACGACCAGCCAGCCGATCGCCAGGGTGAGGACCAGGGCCACGAAGACGCCCGGCACGGGACGGCGGGCCGGAAGGAGCGACAGGGCACTCATGCGGCGGCCTCCCGTGCGGTGCCGACCGCCAGGGCGACGACGTCCTCCTCGGTCGCGCCGGCGGGCAGCTCGCCCGCGACGCGCCCTTCCCGCATGACGACGATGCGGTCGCTCATTCCCAGCAGCTCCGGCAGATCCGACGAGATCATCAGCACGGCCGCGCCGTCGCGGGCGAGGCTGCGGACGAGGTCGTGGATGGCCGACTTCGCGCCCACGTCGATCCCCCGGGTCGGTTCGTCGAAGAGCAGGATCCGCGGGTTGAGCGCGAGCCAGCGGGCCAGTACGACCTTCTGCTGGTTTCCGCCGGACAGGAAGCGGATCTCCTGGTCGTCGCCGGCGGAGCGGACCTCCACGGCGGCGAGCAGCTCGCGCAGGCGTTGCGTGCGGGCCGCACGGCCGGACCGGGCAGCGAAGACAGCGCGGCTGGCGAGCAGCGCGTTGTCGAGCACCGACTGCCGGGGCACGATCCCCTCGCCCTTGCGGTCCTCGGTGACGTACGCGATGCCGGCCCGCATCGCGGTGCGGGGTGAGCGCAGCCGGACCGGTCGGTCGTCGACAGTGACGTCACCGGTCGTGAACGGGGTCACCCCGAAGATCGCGCGGGCCAGCGCCGAGCGCCCGGAGCCCTGGAGGCCGCCGATGCCGAGCACCTCACCGGCGCGCAGCTGGAGGTTGACGTCGTGCAGCTTGCGGTTGCCGGCGTCACGGAGGTTGAGCCGCACCGGGCCGCGGTCCTCGGGGGCGGCCCGGTCCGGGTAGTAGCTGGACAGCTCCCGGCCCACCATGTGGCGCACCAGCTCGTCGGCGTTGGTGGCCGTGGTGTCCACGGTGGTCACGCGGCGGCCGTCCTTGAGGACGGTGATCCGGCTGGACAGGTCGAAGACCTCGGCGAGCCGGTGCGAGACGTAGAGCAGGCCGATGCCTCGTTCCTGGAGTCGGCGCACCAACCCGTAGAGCAGCTCCACCTCGTGGTCGGCCAGCGAGGCGGTCGGCTCGTCCATGATGAGCAGGCGGGCGTCCAGGGCGAGCGCCTTGGCGATCTCGACGACCTGTTGCTGTGCGACGCCGAGCTGTCCCACCCGGGCGTCCGCCGGCAGCGCGGTCTCGCCGATCGAGGTGAGCAGCTGTGTGGTGCGGTCGAGCATCGCCCGACGGTCGACCAGCCCGCGGCGGACCGGCTCGTGCCCCAGGTAGACGTTCTCCGCGACGGTGCGTTCCGGGAGAAGGTTGAACTCCTGGTGGATGATCCCGACGCCGGCCCGCTGCGCGTCGCGCGGACCACGGAACGTGCGCTGCTCGCCGGCGAACTCGACGGTGCCCTCGTCCGGGGCGTACCCGCCCGAGACGATCTTCATGAGGGTCGACTTACCGGCGCCGTTCTCGCCGACGACGGCGTGCACCTCGCCCGGCGCGACATCGAGGTCGACAGCGTCGAGAACGCGTACGCCAAGGAAGGACTTGCCGATGCCCCGGAGGTTGAGTAACGGCACCGGCCGTGCGTCTGACATTCCGAAAGCCCTCACAGACAGTAGTCATCAACAAGGTTCGATCAAACGCTACGGCGACTTCGAGGCACCAGCCATCGAACTTTCGTAGGTAGCGGCGGATGCTTACGTTCTTCTATCGCGAACATTCCCTTGACATCGACGAAACATCACACGTATGAAGATAGATGTTTGGATGCTGGACCGCAATCCTCGACCGGGGCCGATTGCCAGGCCCGGCAGCCAGACCGGCAGCGATGCCGCAGCGGGGAAGTGGATGGCGGCCGTCGTCAACCGGGCAGAACGTCGGACGTCACTTCATTAATTGACAGTCATGGATCTCTAGCTCATCCTGACCTCGTGGACCACGGGACGAGAACCACGGCGACCGTCACGCTGGGTGATGTCCTGCGGGTCTGACTGCCGTTGCGGCGAACGGCATGAGGACAGACCAGAACGCTCGCGCCCACCCGCGCGTCCAGGCACAACCTGACGCTGCGTGGTGCTCGTGGTCACACCCCCACGCCCGCCCAACCTAGGAGACGGCATGCGTCGCAACACATTGCTCATCTCAGTGATCGCCGGCCTGTTGCTGGCGCTCGGACTCGCCCCACCCGCGTCGGCGGCTCCGGCCTTCCGCGCCTTGGTGTTCAGCAAGACCACCGGCTACCGGCACGACTCGATCCCCGCCGGGATCAGCATGCTCCAACAGCAGGCCGCCGCGAACAACTTCGAGGTGGTGGCGACGGAGGACTCCAGCGTCTTCACCGCCAGTAACCTGGCGACCTTCGACGTGATCGTCATGCTCCAGACCTCCGGCATGGTCTGGACCTCGACGGCGCAGCGCCAGGCGGTGGAGGGCTACCTCGCCAGCGGCAAGGGCATCGTCGCCATCCACAATGCCACCGACATGGGCATCGAGAGCGAATACCCGTGGTGGGACCAGACCATCAACGGTGGCGCCCACATGCCCGAGCACTCCCCCGGCGTGCTCCAGGGCACCGCCATCGTCGCCGACAAGAAGCACCCGTCGACGGCCAGCCTGCCGGATCGGTGGACCCGCAGCGAGGAGTGGTACAACTTCGACGCCAACCCGCGCGGCAACGTCCACGTGCTGGTGACCGCCGACGAGCGCACGTACAACCCGGGATCCCGGGCGATGGGCCCGGATCATCCGATCTCCTGGTGCCGCAACACCAGTGGCGGGCGAGTGTGGGCCACGGCGATGGGCCACGCGATCGGCTCCTACAGCGAGGCGAACTTCCAGAATCACGTGCTCGGTGGCATCAAGTGGGCGGCCGGTAACGCCGCCGGTGACTGCGGCGGCACCGTCTGGGGCAACTTCGAGAAGCGCACCCTCGACGACAACACCGTCGACCCGATGGCGCTGGGTGTGGCACCGGACGGCCGCGTCTTCTACGTCCAGCGCGGCGGCCAGGTGAAGATCTTCAAGCCCTCCACCAACAGCACCGTCACCGCTGGCACGCTCAGCGTCTACACCGGCGGCGAGGACGGCCTGACCGGCATGGCGCTGGACCCCAACTTCGCCACCAACGGGTACATCTACCTGTACCACTCGCCGGCGAGCAGCAGCACCGACGTCAACCGGGTCTCCCGCTACACGGTCAGCGGTGACACGCTGAACACGTCCAGCGGCGTGACGATCATCGACATCCCGGCGTACCGGGACCGCACGTTCCCCGAGCCCGGCCACACCGGCGGGTACATCAAGTTCGGTCCCGACGGCAACCTCTTCATCGGCACCGGCGACGACACGCCGCCGAACCTCGACCCGAACTGGCAGGGCTACGCCCCGCTGGACTGGCGGTCGGGCAAGTCCAACCTGGATGCCGCCCGCAGCGCCGGCAACACCAACGACCTGCGCGGCAAGCTGCTGCGCATCCGGCCCTCGGCCAACGGTGGCTACACCATCCCGTCGGGCAACCTCTACCCCCAGGGCACCGCGCAGACCAAGCCCGAGGTCTACGCGATGGGCTTCCGCAACCCGTTCCGCTTCTCCATCGACCCGGCCAACGGCTGGGTCTACCTGGCCGACTACGGACCGGACCGGAACCCGCCCACCACCAACCGCGGGCCCGAGGGCCTGGTCGAGCTGAACGTCATCAAGCAGGCCGGCAACTACGGCTGGCCGTTCTGCCACGGCGACAACCAGCCGTACGCGCCGTTCAACCCGGACACCGGCGTCGTCGGCTCCAAGTTCAACTGCAGCTCGCCGGTCAACAACTCGCCGAACAACACCGGTCTGACCAGCCTGAAGCCGGTCGTCGCACCCAATATCTGGTATGGCTACGGCACCTCGCCGACCTTCACAGAGTTGGGCTCCGGCGGCTCGGCGCCGATGGGTGGCCCGGTCTACCGGTACGACGCGTCGAACCCCTCCGCGACGAAGTTCCCGCCCTACTACGACGGGGTGCACTTCTTCTACGAGTGGGCGCGCAACTACGTCAAGGAGGTGCACTTCGACTCCTCCTCGGCGGTCACCCGCACCAACCCGTTCCTGCCCAACGTGCGGTTCAACAAGCCGATGGACATGGAGTTCGGCAAGGACGGCTCGCTCTACCTGCTGGAGTGGGGCACCAACTTCGGCGGCGGCAACAGCGACTCCGGGCTCTACCGGATCGACTACAACCAGGGCGGCCGGTCACCGATCGTCAAGGCCACCGGCACGCCCACCAGCGGCAGCGCACCGCTGACCGTCCAGTTCAGCAGCGCTGGCACGTCCGACCCGGACGGCAACACGCTGAGCTACCTGTGGACGTTCGGCGACGGCACCACCTCGACGGCGGCCAACCCGTCGAAGGTGTACACCTCCAACGGCAACTACACCGCCCAGTTGAAGGTCACCAACAGCGCCGGCAAGACCGGCTTCGCCAACGTTCCGATCACCGTCGGCAACAGCGCCCCGGTGGTCACCATCACCACACCGGGCAACGGCGGCATGCTGACCTTCGGTGACAAGGTGTCGTACCAGATCACCGTGACCGATCCGGACGGCGGAACCGTCGACTGCTCGAAGGTGTTCCTCAACCCGGCGCTGGGTCACGACGACCACGCCCACGAGACCACCGAGTACCCGGGCTGCTCGGGCACCATCTCCACCGACCTGCTCGGTGGGCACCCCGATGGCGCCAACCTGTTCTACGTGCTGAACGCGCGGTACACCGACAACGGCGGCTCGGGCGGCGGGTCCCCGCTCACCGGCACCGCACAGGCGATCCTGCAACCGAAGCACAAGCAGTCCGAGTACTTCAGCAGCCAGTCCGGCATCCGGGTGGTCGACCAGGCGGCCGCGGAGAGCACCAAGCGCATCGGTGACATCTCCTCGAACGACTGGATCGCGTTCAACCCGATGAACCTGTCGGGGATCTCGACGGTCAGCTACCGGCTGTCGTCGCCGTCCGGCGGCGGCTCGATCGAACTGCGGGCCGACTCGCCGACGGGCACCCTGCTGGCCACCACCACGGTGCCCAGCACGGGTGGCTGGGACAACTACCAGTCCACGACACCGGTGAACGTCGCCGCCCTCGGCGGTACGCACACGCTCTACATGGTGTTCAAGAACAGCAACAACTCGTTCGATGTGGACTCGCACACCTTCGGCGGCAACGGCGTCGGGACACCCGGCACCGGAACCGGCACCGGCCTGGCCGGCAAGACATACACGGTCGCCGCACAACACAGCAACAAGCTGTTGGACGTCAGCGGTGTCTCCACCGCCGACGGCGCCCAGATCACCCAGTGGGCGTCCACCGGTGGCAACAACCAGAGGTGGCAGGCGGTCGACGCCGGTAACGGCGCGCTCTACCTCAAGGCCGTGCACAGCGGCAAGTGCGTCGAGGTGATCGGTAGCTCGACCGCGGCGGGTGCCTTCCTCCAGCAGGCCACCTGCAACAACGGCAACCAGCAGAAGTTCACCGCCACCGCGACGGGAACCTCCGGCGTGTACACGGTGAAGAGTGCGCTGAGCGGGCTCTGCATGGACGTCAACGGCGCTTCCACGGCCGACGGCGCCCGGGTGTTGCAGTGGAACTGCACCAACGCGACGAACCAGCAGTGGCGGTTCACCGCGCTCTGACCTGCGGCTGTCGCGGTAACAGATGACGTCCCGGTCGGGACCGGTATCCGAGTAACGGAGCCGGTCCCGGCCGGGACGCCCTTTTCCCAACCGCGCTACGCGGCCTCGTCCGGGCCGGGCTGTACGGCGAGCAGCCCCGCCTCCGCCAACGCGTTCCAGAGCTCCTCGGGTACGACGGTCTCGAACCGCCGCATCGTCTCGGTCACCTGCGCGCCGTCGCGCACACCGACGACAGTCGACACCACTGCCGGATGCCTGCGCACGAAGGCGAGCGCCGCCTGCGGCAGGGTCACCCCGTACGTCTCGCAGACCGCCGCGATCCGTCGCGCCCGTTCGATCACCTCCACCGGTGCCTGCTGGTAGTTGTAGACGGCATCGGCCGGTGGCCGCTCCCGCGACAGCAGCCCCGAGTTGTAGACGCCCGCGATGACCACGCCCACGCCCCGCCTTCCGGCGGCCGGCAACAGGTCGTCCGCCGCTCCCTGCTCCAGCAGGGTGTACCGCCCGGCGCACATCAGCACGTCGACGTCGGTCTCGCGCACGAACCGCGCCAGCATCGCCGACTGGTTCATGCCGGCGCCGATCGCGCCCACGACGCCCTGGTCACGCAGCTCGACAAGGGCGGGTACGGCTTCGCGTGCGGCCTGCTCCCAGTGGTCGTCCGGGTCGTGGAGGTACACGACGTCGACCCGGTCCAGCCCGGTCCGCTCCAGGCTGGCCTCGATCGAGCGGAGGACACCGTCGCGGCTGAAGTCCCAGACCCGCCGGTGACTGGCCGGGACGTCGAACCCGCCGGAGTCCCGCAGGTGCGCGTCCTGCGGGGACGGCACCAGGAGTCGCCCCACCTTCGTCGACACCACGTACTCGTCACGTGGCCGCTCCCGCAGGGCAGCGCCGAGTCGACGCTCGGACAGCCCCAGCCCGTAGTGCGGCGCGGTGTCGTAGTACCGGACGCCCGCCTCCCAGGCCGTGTCGACCGCCGAGGCGAACTCCTCGTCCGTCGTCGTCCGGTACAGGTTGCCGCCCTGAGCCGCGCCGAAGCCCAGCTCGGTGAGGCGTACCTGCGGACGGAGCGGCAGTGCCCGCGCCCTCACGACGCCTCCAGCCCGTAGACGCGGCGTGCCGTTCCGCCCCAGATTGACGCCTGGTCGGCCTCGTCGTGGCCGCCCAGCCACTCCGCCAGCGCCTCGACCCACCGCGCGTACGAGCTGGCGAGCAGGCAGACCGGCCAGTCCGAGCCGTACATCAGTCGGTCCGGCCCGAACGCGTCGAGTGCGGCCTCGACGGCCGGTCGGAGGTCTCCCGTCGTCCAGGGCGACCGCTCGACCTCGGTCACCAGACCGGAGACCTTCGCCGTCGTGTTGGGCGCGTCCGCCAGCGCCCGCAGGCCACGGGTCCACTCCGTCATCTCCGGACGGCCCAGCGCGGGCTTGCCCAGGTGGTCGAGGACGAAGTCCACCTCCGGCAGGTCGTGCGCCAGGCGCGCGGCCATGGGCAGCTGGTGCTGGCGGACCAGCAGGTCGTACACCAGGCCCGCCGCGCCCACCGCGGCGATCCCCCGCCGGACGTCCGGACGGTCCAGGTACGCCGGGTCGGTCTCGCTCTGCACGAGGTGACGGATGCCGACGAGGCGGTCTCCGCCCGGTGCCGCCCGCAGGCGGTCGATGCGGGCGACGACGTCGGCGGCGGTGAGGTCCACCCAGCCGACGACCCCGCGGACGAGAGTGTCCCCGGCCGCGATGCCCAGCAGGTCCACCGTCTCCGCCTCGGAGGCGATGGACTGCACCGCCACTGTCGCGGTAACCCCGGCCGCCTGGGCCAGCGGCGCGAGGTCGGCGGGCTCGAAGTCGGCGTCGATGGCCGCCATCGTCACCGGGTCGATCCACGACTGGGGGTGCCGTGCGCGGACCCAGAGGTGGTGGTGTGCGTCGACGATCCCGGCTCGCCGAGGCCCCTGCCCGCCGGTCATCGGCCCAGCCAACCGCCGTCGACGGGCAGCACGATCCCGTTGACGTAGTCGGACGCGGCCGACGCCAGGAACACGGTGGCGCCACCGAGATCGTCGGCCCGGCCCCACCGGGCGGCCGGAATCCGACCGAGGATCGCCTGGTTACGGTCGGGGTCGTCGCGCAGCGCCTGGGTGTTGTCGGTGGCGATGTAGCCGGGCGCGATGGCGTTGACGTTCACCCCGTGGGCGGCCCACTCGTTGGCCAACGCCTTGGTGAGGCCGGCCACGCCCGACTTCGACGCGGCGTACCCGGGGACGGTGATGCCGCCCTGGAAGCTCAGCAGCGACGCCGTGAATATGATCTTGCCTTGGCCGCGCTCGACCATCGTCCGGCCGATCTCCCGACTCAGGACGAACTGGCTGCTGAGGTTCACCTCGATCACCTGGTCCCACATCTCGTCCGGGTGCTCCGCGGCCGGAGTACGGGCGATCGTGCCACCGTTGTTCACCAGGATGTCGACGGGCCCGAGAGCGGTGAGGTCCCGGGCCAAGCCGTGCACGGCGGTCCGGTCGCCGAGGTCGACCCGCAGCGCGGTGAACCGGCGGCCGGCGGCCTGCACCCGGGCTTCGACCTCGCTGCCGCTCGCTTCGAGCTGGGCGGAGACGCCGACGATGTCAGCACCGGCCAGGGCCAGGGCCTCGGCCATGGCGAGACCGATGCCGCGCCGGGCCCCGGTCACTACTGCGGTCTTACCGGACAGGTCGAACAGCGCCGTCACTTGTTACCTCCCTGGAGATCGAGCAGCACCTTCATCACGCCGCCACCTTCGAGCGCCGTGAAGGCGGCGGCGGCCGCGTCGATCGGCTCGACCCGGGAGATGAGCTGTCGTGCCGGGATGGCGCCCGAGGCGACCAGCCGGATCGCCTCCTCCATGTCGTCCCGCTGGTAGAGCCGGGCGCCGAGGAGTTCCAGTTCGCGCCAGAAGAACCGGTGCAGGTTCACCTCGCGGGGCCTGGGGTGGATCGCCACCATCACCAACCGGCCCCGGGTGGTGAGCACGTCGACAGCCGTGGTGACACCGGCGGCGGCGCCGGACACCTCGAAGGCGATGTCGGCGCCCGCTCCGTCGGTGCGGTCGCCGACGAGAGCCACGACGTCTGTCGACCCCGGGTCGACGGCCTCGATCCCGACGCCGCCGGCCACCTCACGCCTGTACGGGTCCGGCTCGACCAGCAGCACCCGCGCGCCTCGGCTCTGCGCGACGGTCGCGATCAGCACCCCTACCGGCCCACCGCCGACCACGACCACCTGGTCGTCGGCGGAGACCTTCCCCCGCCGGACGTCGTGCACGGCGACCGCGACCGGCTCCACGAGCGCGGCGTGGTCGAGCGGTAGGTCCTCGGGCAGTGGCAGAACCAGCTCCGCCGGCACGTTCCAGGAGGACTGCATGGCGCCGGGTGAGTCGATACCGAGGAAGTTCATGGCGTGACAGATGTGCGAGGTGCCGCGCCGGCAGGCCGCGCACTGTCCACACGGGCGGGTCGGCATCACGGTGACGGGCTGGCCGACGGTCATGCCGTCGACGTCAGCGCCGACCGCCGCGACACGCCCGGACATCTCGTGCCCGATGATCGCGGAGTCACCGACCCGGGCGTCCATGTCACCGTGGTAGATGTGCAGGTCGGTGCCACAGATTCCGGTGTAGGCCACGTCGATCCGCACCTCTCCGGGACCGGGTGGCGCCGGTTCGCGGTCTTCGATTCCGAGGTCACGCGCCCCCCGGTAGACGACTACCTTCATCGATCCTCCGTCTCGACGGTCGGTACGTCGGTCGTGCCGACCGAGCATGGTCGTGGGTGCACCGCCGCGGCGGCCGAGTTGGGTGTCGACCGGCTGCTCGTGGTGGGTGAGCCGGCCGCGCCGATCCACGAAGGCGCGACAGCGGTAGGGAACTGGGGAGGAGAGTCGGTGCTGCTCACCGATCAGGCAGCGGCCGTCGAGGTGCTGCGGAGTGAACTACGACCGGGTGACGTCGTCCTGGTCAAGGGTTCCCGGTACCGGACGTGGGAGGTGGCCGACGCCCTGCGCGCCGACGCCGCCGCCGGGGAGGCCGGCCGATGAGGGCGGTCATCGTCGCCATCGGGGTGGCCTTCCTCGTGTCGCTGTTCTGCACTCCGATCGCGATCAAGGTGTTCACCCGGCTCAAGGCCGGCCAGCCGATCCGCTCCGACGGCCCGGCCATGCACCAGGGCAAGAAGGGCACGCCCACCATGGGTGGCGTGGTCTTCATCCTCGCCACGGTGATCGCGTACGTGGCCGGGCACCTTGCCCTTACCACCCTGCCGGACCAGCAGATCGCGCAGGTGGAGCCGACCATCACGGCGCTGGTGCTGCTGGGGCTGATGGTCTTCTCCGGCGCGGTGGGTTTCCTCGACGACTTCCTCAAGGTCCGCAAGCGCAACAGCGCCGGCCTGAACAAGCGCGGCAAGCTGCTCGGGCAGATCCTCGTCGGCGCGGTCTTCGGGGTGATCGCGCTGTGGTTCCCGAGCACGATGACCGACGCGACGGGCAGGGCGACCAACACCGAGACGGTGGGCAGCACCACGCTGAGCTTCATCCGGGACATCGACTTCCTGGAGGTCAGCAAGGTCGGCGCGGTGATCATCTTCATCTTCGTGGTGATGGCCGCGACGAACGGCGTGAACCTCACCGACGGTCTGGACGGCCTGGCCACCGGCGCCTCGGTGATGGTGCTCGCCGCGTACGCGTTGATCGCGTTCTGGCAGTACCGGCACTGGTGCGCCGACCCGAGCTACACCCAGCCGTACTGCTACGAGGTCCGCGACCCGTTGGAGATCGCGCTGATAGCCGGGGCGGCGGCCGGGGCCTGTGTGGGCTTCCTCTGGTGGAACACGTCCCCGGCACGGATCTTCATGGGTGACACCGGGGCGTTGGGGCTGGGTGGTCTGATCGCCGGCATGGCGATGTCGACCCGCACCATCCTGCTGCTTCCGATCATCGGTGGGCTCTTCGTCATCATCACGATGTCCGTGGTGATCCAGATCATCTCCTTCAAGACCACCGGTAAACGAGTGTTCCGGATGTCGCCCCTGCAGCACCACTTCGAGTTGGCCGGCTGGAGCGAGGTCAACATCGTGGTGCGCTTCTGGATCATCGCCGGGATCGGCGTGGCGATCGCCCTGGGCCTGTTCTACAGCGAGTTCCTCGCCAACATGACCTGACCGGTCCCCACCTTCCGTCGACCCCCGACCCCGGCCCAGCCCCGGACGCCCCAGCGCCCGGGGCTGCGCCTTCCCCAAGATCCGCACAACATCGGCGAAGTTGCTGTCTCGGCGTGCTCTGAGGCAGCAATTTCCCCGATGTTGTGCGGATCTTTGCGGTCCGACACGCCGGGGGTCTCGTTGTGGGCTCGCCGGGCGTGGCTAGCGGTGATGATGTCGGGGTGGGGGAGGAACCAGGCACCGACGACAGGGACGACAGGACGGCCGTCCGGCCGCGGCGGTCAGCGGGCCCGGCGGGCAGCGTTCCGCCGGGCCGCGCGGACGACCGGCGTGGCTCGGAACCCGGCGCGCCGCCGCGAGGGCTGAGGTCCGGCGCGGCGGCGGGCGGTAAGGAGTCCGGTTCGCCGCCGCGTGAGCCGAGGCCCGGCGCGGCAACCACGGGTCCGGAGTCCGGCGCTGCGGGCCGCGAGCCGGAACCGCCGGCGCCGCTGCGCGGGCTGGACGGGGCCGCCGGGCTCGCCGCCCTGCGCGGCCTGCTGGACCGGCCGCTGGCCTCCTACTACCTGCTGCTGTCCTGTGCCGGCCTGCTGCTGCTGATCGGGCTGACCATGGTCTTCTCGGCGACCAGCGTGAAGGACTACGCCGAGGACGGCAACGCCTCGGCCTCGGTGACCAAGCAGGCCATCTTCGCGGTCATCGGCATCGGTGCGTTCTGGGCCTGCCAACGGCTGCCCGCCAGCACCTACCGGTCCCTGGGCCGGCCCTTGCTGATCACCTCGGTGGTGCTGTTGCTGGTCCTCAACCTGCTGGTCGCCTACGCCCGGCTCACGAACCAGAAGTCGGCCGGATTCGGGCCGATCGAGGCGCGCCTGAACTGGCTGTTCATCGGCGGGATCCAGGTGCAGCCCTCGGAGCTGGCCAAGTTCGCGCTGGTGTTGTGGGGCGCGCACCTGATCGCCCGCAAGGGTGCCGCGTTGGGGTGGTGGCGGGAGTTGGCCACCCCGCTCTTCCCGGTGATGGGCCTGCTCTTCGTCCTGGTCGGCTACAACGACACGGGCACGATGCTCTGCCTGCTGGCCCTGGTGGTGGGGCTGCTCTGGGCCGCCGGTGTCCGGATGCGGGTCTTCGGCGTGCTGACGGTCGTCGGGCTGCTCGGCGTCGGCCTGCTCGTCGCGGTGGCCTCGCTCGGGGCCGGCTCCGGCGAACGCGGCGAGGAGAACTACCGCTTCGCCCGGCTGGCCATGTTCTTCAACCCGCCGGACCCGGAGACCTGCAAGCTCGACGGCTGCCTCCAGTTCTACCAGGGGCGGCTGGCCATCGAGCACGGCGGCTGGTTCGGCGTCGGGCTGGGCAAGGGCAGCCTGAAATGGGACTGGCTGCCCGAGGCGCACAACGACTTCATCTTCGCGATCATCGCCGAGGAGTTGGGCGTGATCGGCTGCGCGGTGGTGCTCGCCCTGTTCGCGGTCCTCGCGTACACCGGGTTGCGGATCGCCCGCCGGGTCGACGACCCGTTCCGCCGGCTCGCCGCCGCCGCCGTGACCACCTGGCTGGTCAGCCAAGCCGTGATCAACATCGGCGGGGTGGTCGGGCTGCTGCCGATCACCGGCCTGCCGCTGCCGTTCATCTCCGACGGTGGAAGCGCCCTGGTGGTGACGTTGGCGGGCATCGGCATGCTGGCGTCCTTCGCCCGCGCCGAACCCGATGCGGCCAGAGCACTGCATGCCCGTCCGCCGGCCCGGTGGGTCCGACTACTCTGGGCCCCGTTGCCGCCGCTTCCCGGCCGGCGTCGCCGGCCGGCGACGCCGCCCGCTGGCCGAGGGTCCGTGCCCCGGTCCCGTGAGCGGCGCCATGACGACCAGGCCGTGCCGCGCGGGGTCCGACAGGACCGGAGCCGCAGGGGTACGGCGAGCGAGAGGAGACGCTGATGGGTCCGCTGCGTTCGGTGGTGCTCGCGGGAGGTGGCACCGGGGGGCACGTCTACCCGCTGCTCGCCTTCGCCGACTGCCTGCGCCGACACGACCCGGGCGTCCGGATCACCTGCCTCGGCACTCCACGCGGCATGGAGAACGACCTGATCCCGCCGCAGGGCTACGACCTGCGGCAGATCCCGGCGTACCAACTGCCCCGGTCGGTCAACATGAACCTGGTCCGTACCCCGGGCCGGATGTGGACCGCCGCGCGCGCGGCGGGCAAGGTGATCGACGAGGTGAAGGCCGACGTGGTCGTCGGCTTCGGCGGGTACGTCTCGGTGCCGGCCTACCTGGCCGCGTGGCGTCGGGAGATGCCCATGGTGATCCACGAGGTGAACGTGCCGCCGGGCGTCGCCAACCGGCTGGGCATGAAGTTCACCAAGAACATCGCCGTCGGCTTCCCGCACCAGCCCAGTCAGGCCGAGTCCCTGCGCGACGCCACCATCGTGGGGGTGCCACTGCGTCGCAGCATCGCCGCACTGGACCGGTACGCGCTGCGCAACGCCGCCCGCGCCCACTTCGGGCTCCGCCCGGACCTGCCGGTGCTCTTCGTCTCCGGCGGCTCGTCGGGCGCCCGTTCGATCAACCTGGCGGTGTCCGGCGCGGCCAAGGAGTTGGCCCGCAACGGCGTGCAGGTGCTGCACGTGATGGGCGCGCGCAACGAGCCGGTGCCGATCCCCACCGACCTGCCGGTGCCGTACGTGACGCTGCCGTACCTGTCCGAGATGGAGCTGGGCTACGCCGCCGCCGACCTGATGCTGGCCCGGGGCGGCGCGATGACCGTCGCCGAGGTTTCCGCGATCGGGCAGCCGACGATCTACGTGCCGTACCCGCACAGCAACCAGGAGCAGCGGCGCAACGCCCTGCCCGTGGTGGAGGCCGGCGGCGGTCTCCTGGTCGACGACGCGGAACTCACCCCGGACTGGCTGGAGCGCACCGTCATCCCGCTCATCCGCGACCCGCAGCGGTTGCACACGATGGGCGCCGCCGCGGCGAGGTACGGGCGACGTGACGGCGACGAGGCGCTGCGCTCCTTCGTCCTCCAGGCGGTGGCCCGATGACCGCGCAGTTCACCCCGGCCGGCACGCTCACCGCCGAGGACCTGGGCGCCGTCCACCTGATCGGTGTCGGTGGGGTGGGCATGCTCGGCGTGGCGCGGCTGCTGCTCACCCGGGGCATCCGGGTCTCCGGCAGCGATCTGCGGGAGTGGCCCTCGTTGGCGGGGCTGCGGGCGCTTGGCGGCACCATCTACCTCAGCCACGAGGCGACCAACCTCGACGGGGTCGACACCGTCGTCTACTCCTCGGCCATCCCGCAGGACCACCTGGAGCTGGTCGAGGCTCGTCGGCGCGGCCTGCGGGTGCTGCATCGCTCCGAGGCCCTCGCTGCGGCCATGACGGGCCGTCGGGCGATCGCGGTGGCCGGTACGCACGGCAAGACCACCACCACGTCGATGGTGACCATGGTGTTGCAGCAGGCCGGGGTGGACCCGTCCTTCGTGATCGGCGGCGAGATCTCCGAGGTCGGCTCGGGCGCCCACCACGGCACCGGCGAGCACTTCGTGGTCGAGGCGGACGAGAGCGACCGCTCGTTCCTCATCTACCGCCCGTACGTCTCGATCATCACCAACGTCGAGGCGGACCACCTCAACACCTACGGCGACTACGCGACGCTGGAGGCGGCGTTCGTGGAGTTCGCGCGCCTCACCGACCCGGACGGGTTCATCATCACCTGCGCCGACGACGCGGGCGGTCGACGGCTGGCCGAGAGCCTGCGCGCCGAAGGGCGGCGGGTGTTCACCTACGGCGAGGCGGCCGACGCCGACCTGCGGCTGACCGAGATCTCCTCCTCCGCGCGGGGGGTGCGCTACCTGGCCGCCATCGACGGCCGGTCGCTGGGCGAGTTCCGGCTCCCGGTGCCGGGGCGGCACATGGGGCTGAACAGCGCTTCCGCCGTGCTGGCCACGTACCTGCTCGAGTTGCCGCTGGAGGCGGCGGAGGCCGCGCTGGCGGTCTTCCCTGGCGTGCGGCGGCGCTTCGAGCGCAAGGGTGTCGCGGACGGCGTGCTGGTCTACGACGAGTACGCCTACCACCCGACGTCGATGACGCTGGCGTTGCAGACGCTGCGTGAGGTGGCCGGGGACGGGCGGTTGATCGTCGTCTTCCAGCCGTACCGGCTGTACCGCACCCGCGACAACCAGGCGGAGATCGCGGAGGCGCTGGCCATCGCCGACGAGGTGGTGCTGCTGGAGGTGTTCGGGCCGGGCGAGCTGCGCCAGCCCGGTGAGGGCTCGGCGGCGCTGATCGCGGCGGTGGACCTGCCCGCCGACCGCAAGGTCTTCGTCGACTCGTGGGAGGCGGCGCCGGTCGAGGTGGCCCGTCGGGCCCGCCCGGGGGACGTGGTGGTGACCATGGGCGCCCCGCCGATCTCGCTGATGGGCGACGAGTTGCTGGCCGCGCTGGGGGAGCGGGCGGGCGGCTCCGCGCCGACCGCGACCGTCGACCCGGTGGCCACCGCCCCGGTGCTCGGCGATCCGGTGCCGGGCGGGGCCACGGCCGGCGGCGACGGGGCGGCCCTCGGTGGCACCGCCGCACCCGGCGGCACGGCGTCCACGGCCGGATGAGTCCCGGCCCGGCCCGAGGGCGGACCAGCGCCGGCGACGGCGGCGCTCCGCGTCGTGGTCCGGCCCGGCGTTGGCAGCTGGTCCGGGCCGGGCGGGACGCGGTTCCGCCCTCGACCCGCCGGTTCATGGCCCGGGCCCGGCAGCGTCGTATGCGCGCCGCGCTGCCCTGGGCGGTGGCCGCCGGGGTGCTCGCCCTGGCCGGGCTGGTCGCGTGGGTGGTTCTCGGCACTGGGCTGTTCGGTGTGCGGGAGGTACGGGTGGAGGGCGCCGACCTGGTGACCCCGGTGCAGGTGCACGACGCCGTCGCGGTGCAGGACGGGGTGCCGCTGGCCCGGGTGGACCTGAACGCCGCCGCCCGTCGTGTCGGCGCGTTGGCCCCGGTGGAGCGGGCCACCGTGTCCCGGGACTGGCCCGGCACGCTCGTGGTGCGGGTGACCGAGCGGACTCCGGTGGCGGCGGTGCCGCAGGGGGAGAGGTTCGCCCTGATCGACCGCAGCGGGGTGGCGTTCCGGACGGTGGACCAACGACCCGCCGAGTTGCCCCAGGTGACGGTGGTTCGGCCGGCTGCCGACGACCCGGGCACCCGCGCCGGGCTGGAGGTGCTCGTCGCGTTGACTCCGCAGCTCCGCGCCGAGGTGGTGGACGTGAACGTGGAGGGGCTGGCCCGGATCACCCTGCGGCTGAAGGGGGACCGGACGGTGGTCTGGGGCGACGCGACACGGGGTACGGACAAGGCCCGGGTGGCCACCGCGCTGCTCGACGAGGACACCGATCGGATCGACGTGAGCGCGCCGGACGTGGTGACCTTCCGATGAGCCGGGAGGCGTGTGACGTCGTGACCCGTTGCGCTCCGGCCGGCGACACGCCGGGCGGGTCCTTGGCTCATGGCGTGGTGGCGCTTACGTTGCCCCGAAGAGGTTCAGTGGTTGACATAACTGTAAGCCTCTAGTAGAGGGTGAGGGTTCACCCCTGATCCTCGCTGGTGACAGCTGTCGTCGGCCGCTGGTCTGGCCACGCCGTACCCGGTCGGCCGAAGCCAATCTCGAAGGAAAGGACCGGAGATGACACCTCCGCACAACTACCTGGCGGTCATCAAGGTCGTCGGCATCGGGGGCGGCGGCGTCAACGCCGTCAACCGGATGATCGAGGTTGGGCTCAAGGGCGTCGAGTTCATCGCGATCAACACCGATGCGCAGGCGCTGCTGATGAGTGACGCCGACGTGAAGCTCGACGTTGGCCGGGAGCTGACCCGCGGCCTGGGGGCCGGGGCCAACCCGGACGTCGGCAAGAACGCCGCCGAGGACCACCGCGACGAGATCGAGGAGGTGCTCAAGGGCGCCGACATGGTCTTCGTGACCTGCGGCGAGGGCGGCGGCACCGGCACCGGCGGCGCGCCCGTGGTGGCGAACATCGCCCGCAAGCTCGGCGCGCTGACCATCGGTGTGGTGACCCGCCCGTTCTCCTTCGAGGGCAAGCGGCGCCAGGTGCAGGCCGAGTCGGGGATAGACGAACTCCGCAACCAGTGCGACACGCTGATCGTGATCCCGAACGACCGGCTGCTGGCCCTGGGCGACCGCAACATCAGCATGATGGACGCGTTCCGCACCGCCGACCAGGTGCTGCTCTCCGGTGTGCAGGGCATCACCGATCTGATCACCACCCCGGGTCTGATCAACCTGGACTTCGCCGACGTCAAGAGCGTGATGAGCGGCGCCGGCAGCGCGTTGATGGGCATCGGCAGCGCCCGCGGTGAGAACCGCGCGGTCGAGGCGGCCGAGGCGGCCATCTCCAGCCCGCTGCTGGAGCAGAGCATGGACGGCGCGCGCGGCGTGCTGCTCTCCATCGCCGGTGGTTCCGACCTCGGCCTGTTCGAGATCAACGACGCTGCCCAGCTGGTCACCGACGCGGCCCACCCGGATGCCAACATCATCTTCGGTGCGGTCATCGACGACGCGCTCGGTGACGAGGTGCGGGTGACTGTCATCGCGGCGGGCTTCGACGGCGGCACGCCCGCGTACAAGGCGGCCGAGCCGACCCGTAAGACCAACACCAACCAACCGGCGCCGCAGAGCACCCCGGTGCCGGCGCCGACGACCAACCCGGCTCCGGCCCAGTCGCCGCGCCGGGTGCTCTTCGACGACGTGGACGTCCCCGACTTCCTCAAGAACGGGTCCTGAGCACCGCCGATGACCGACAGCTCAGCCACGGCGCGGCCGGAACGGCACGCCGAGATCGCGGCCGGCCTGGCTCAGGTGCGGTCCCGGATCGCCGACGCCTGCGCGCAGGCCGGCCGGGACCGCGCCGACGTCACGATGATCGCGGTGACGAAGACCTACCCGGCCAGCGACGTGGTCGCGCTGGCCGCGCTCGGAGTGACCGACATGGGGGAGAACCGCGACCAGGAGGCGGCCGGTAAGGCCGCCGAGGTTGCGGCGGCCGGGGTACGACCGCGGTGGCACTTCATCGGTCAGTTGCAGCGCAACAAGGCTCGCTCGGTGGTCCGGTACGCCGATGTGGTGCAGTCCGTCGACAGTGTCCGGCTGGCACGGGCCTTGGCCACCGCGTCCGCCGACCGGGAACAGCCGCTGGACGTCCTGGTCCAGGTGAGCATCGACGGCGACGCGGCCCGGGGCGGCGCACTGCCTGGTTCGGCCGATCCGGGCGCCGGGCTGGAACCGGTGGCCGAGGTGGTGGCCGACGCGCCCGGGCTGCGTCTCGTCGGCCTCATGGCGGTCGCTCCGCTGGGTTGGGAACCGGAGCGGGCCTTCGCCCGTCTCGCCGAGGTCGCCGACGTGTTTCGGGGCCTCCATCCGGGAGCGACCGCGCTGTCCGCGGGGATGAGCGGAGATTTCGACATCGCGATCCGATATGGCGCGACACATGTCCGCGTCGGTAGCGCGTTGCTCGGAATGCGTTCCACGCTGCGGTAGCCTGACCGCGAGACATGCAAATTACATCAGTGTTGTTTCAGGAACGGCGTCTCCTGGTCGGGGGTCGTGGCGCGCGACGCGAATCGCGCGCCGGGGGATTGCCGTTTCGGTCCGATGGGCATGGTTGTCCACTCGCGACGGGCGACATGGCACGGGGGCGCGTGCCGCACGGCGGACGGAAGGGCGCGGGATGGGTGCACTGCGCAAGGCGGGGGTCTGGCTCGGTCTGGTCGAGGAAGACGACGAGCGGGCCTACGACGACGGTGGCTACGACAAGGGTGGCTACCGCGAGTCGCGTTACCGGCAGAGCCGGTACGCCGAGGAGTTCGCCGACGAGGACGAGGACGACACCGAGGAGCCGCCGGCTCCCCGGCCCCGGATCAGTGAGCGGGGGCGGCTCTCCGAGCGCGCGAGCGGGCGGTTGGGCGAGTCCGAGCGTGGCGACGGTGAGCGTCCGGAGCGGATCGAGCGGTCCAGCGTCCGGTCGATCACGCGGTCGTCGGCTGGTGAGACCTCCGGCGCGTTGACCTACCACACCCGTGACAACCTGGCCCTCGCGCCGCAGGTCACGGCACGTGAGCGGGCGCTGCCCGAGGAGGAGCAGCGTTACCAGATCACCACGCTGCATCCGACCACCTACCGTGAGGCGCGCACGATCGGTGAGCACTTCCGCGACGGCGTTCCGGTGATCATCAATCTCACCGAGATGGATGAGGCCGATGCCCGCCGTCTGGTGGACTTCGCCGCCGGGCTGGCGTTCGGCCTGCGCGGTACGATCGAGCGCGTGACCAATCGGGTGTTCCTGCTCTCACCGGCCAATGTCCAGGTCACCGCTGAGGACAAGGCCAAGATCGCTGAGGGCGGTTTTTTCAGCCTGAGTTGACCCCGCCCGACCCGAGGGACGTCGCTGACCGTGTTGTCGATCTTACTGCAAGTGCTGTACCTGATCCTTTATGTCTTCCTGCTCCTTCTCCTGTCCCGGTTCGTGTTGAGCGCCGTCCTGCAGTACGGCCGGCGCTGGCAACCGGGGCGTGGCGCATCGGCAGGATTGGAATCCGTGTGGAGCGTCACTGATCCCCCTCTCAACGCGTTGAGGCGTGTGATCCCTCCGCTGCGAATTGGTACCGTGAGCATCGACCTGGCCTCCCTTGTGCTCCTGGTTATCCTGTTCGTGCTGATGGAGTTCGTGTTAGGGCCGTCGATCAGGGCATCTGCCTGATGACCGACGCGCTTTCGCGGCCGCAACTGACCCGAGGAGTTTCGATGCCGCTGACCCCGGCCGACGTCCACAACGTCGCCTTCAAAAAGCCGCCGATCGGCAAGCGGGGGTATGACGAGGAAGAGGTCGACGCCTTCCTCGATGAGGTCGAGCGTGAGCTCGCCCGTCTCATCGAGGAGAACAACGAGCTGCGCGCCCAGGTGGAGCGCGGCGGCCGTGGCGGCGCCCCCGCGGGCCCCGGCGGCGACGCCCGACTGGCGGCGGAGCTCAACGACGTCAAGGCCCAGCTGGACCGGGTGCAGCGCGACAAGTCGGCGGCCGAGCAGGCCGCCCGCGCGATGCAGGCCGAGCTGGAGCAGGTCCGCACGACCGGCGGCCCCGCTGGCGTCACCGGTGACGGCGAGCAGCAGGCCCTGCGCGTGCTGATGATGGCCCAGCGCACCGCCGACGACCACGTGTCCGACGCTCGCCGCGAGGCCGACAGCCTGCTGTCCGAGGCTCGCAGCAAGGCCGAGGAGGTGACCCGGGAGGCGCGCGCGAAGGCTGACGCCCTCGAGCGGGACGCCCGCCAGCGGCACCAGGAGGCCATGGGCGGCCTGGACGCCAAGCGCACGGCCCTGCAGAAGCACATCGAGGAGCTCAAGCAGTTCGAGCGTGAGTACCGCACCCGGCTCAAGGCGTACCTGGAGAGCCAGCTGCGGGACCTCGACGGTCGCGGCCAGGGCCTCGAAGCCGAGATGACCCGCTCCGAGGCAGGCCGGGTCGCCGGCGGCAACGGGCTGGCCGCTGCGGGCCTCGCCGGTTCGTACGGCGGCGGCGGGCGCTCCGGCGCCCTCGAAGCCGGACGCTGAGCACCGGCCGGCGATCGCTCTCCGACAATGGTGACGGTCGCCGGCCCCGTCTGGGCGGTACGACGCGGCGGGGGTGAGCCGTGATAGTCGCAAGTCTCCTGCTCATCCTCGTCGCGGTGGTCCTCCTGGTGCTCGGTCTGGCCGGGGGATCCAGCTTCCTGTTGGTCATTTCCATCGCGGCCAGTCTGTTGGCCGCCGTGGCGTTGGTGGTGGGCGCCCGCCAGGCAGCTGCCAACCGCGCGACGGCGGATCCCGGTCGGACCGACCGGCGACAGCCCGACGTGTCCCGCATGGCCAGCCAGGCCACGGGTTCGGCGTACGGGCCGCCGCTGGCCGAGCCGGAAGTACCGGTCCAGCACGTGCCCACGACGGTTGGCACCGGCGGCACCGGGTGGCGGCAACCACCCGAGCCGCCGGTCGACCGTGAGCCGCCGTTCGGCTCCGGGGCCGACGAGGTGCCGCCGTTCGACGACGCGGCACCGTTCGTGACTCCGACCGACGGCGCGTCCGCTCCCGTCCAGCCCGTCAGCCCCGCCTCGCCGTCTGCGGCTTCGACCGACGACGCCTACCGTGCCGGCGGGTCGGTGCCCGACGAGCCGGCCGAGCAGCCGGTCACTCCCGCCGAGGCGGCCCGGGTGGCGCGACTCCCCGACGCTGTCCAGGTGGTCGACGGTCACCCTCGCTACCACCTCGCCAGTTGCGCGTTCCTCGCTGGCCGGGTGCCCGAGGAGCTGCCGGTCGCCGAGGCCGTCGAGCTCGGGTTCACTCCCTGCGCGCAGTGCGCGCCAGCCACCGCCCTGCTCGCCGACGTCCGGCCGATCTGAAGCGGCGCCGGTGCCCGCGCAGGAGACGCTCACCGTGGCGGTACGGGTGAAGCCCGGAGCCTCGCGGGACCGGGTGGGTGGACGCTTCGACGGTCCACACGGGCCTGCCCTGGTGATCGCGGTGCACGACCCCGCCGTCGACGGGCGGGCGACCGAAGCGGCCCGCCGGGCGTTGGCGGCCGCCCTGGGCATCCGGCCGGCGGCGGTGTCCCTGCGCGCCGGCGCGGCGAGTCGGGACAAGCTCTTCCTCGTCGACCGGCCCGCGTCGGAGCTGTCCGCGCTGCTGCGTCGACTGCGCGACGGATCTGCCGAGTGAGGAACGCCCAGGCCAGGCAGCCGTGACGCCCGGGTTGGTTCAACCGTGACGCCCGGGTTGGACATCGCGCTGCTGCTCGGTGCCGCCGTGCTGCTGGTCGCCGTGGGCGCGGTGCGACTATCCACCCGGCTCGGTGTGCCCAGCCTCCTCGTCTACCTGGCGCTGGGTGTGGCGATCGGCGAGGGCGGGCTGGGTATCCGCTTCGACGACGTCGAGCTGACCCGGGCCCTCGGCTTCTGCGCGCTGATCGTGATCATCGCGGAGGGTGGTCTCACCGCCCGGTGGAGCACGCTACGACCGGTGCTCGGGCTGGCCTCGGCACTCTCCACGGTCGGCGTCGTCGTGAGCATCGTGGTGGTCGGTGTCGCCGTACACCTTCTGTTGGGGTTGGACTGGCGGTTGGCGTTGCTCTACGGGGCGGTGCTGTCGTCCACCGACGCGGCGGCCGTCTTCGCCACACTGCGCCGGCTGCGGTTGCCGCCCCGGCTGGTGGCCACCCTGGAGGCCGAGTCGGGCATGAACGACGCCCCGGTGGTGCTGCTGGTGGTGCTGCTGTCCCACGAGGGTTGGGCGCATCCGTGGTGGTACGAGGTCGGGCTGGTCTGCTACGAGCTGGGCGCGGGTGCGGCGGTGGGCGTGGGTGCTGGTGTCGCCGGCACTTGGGCGCTGCGCCGGGCGGCGCTGCCGTCGGCCGGTCTCTACCCGATCGCCGCGGTGGGCATCACCGTGTTGGCGTACGCCGCCGGGGCGGTGCTGCACGCCTCGGGGTTCCTCGCCGTGTACGTGGCCGGGGTGCTGCTGGGCAACGCCCGGTTGTCGCACCGGCAGGCGATCCTCGGTTTCGCGGACGGGCTGGCGTGGCTCGCTCAGATCGGGCTGTTCGTGCTGCTCGGGTTGCTGGCCTCACCGGGTCGACTGGACGCGGCGGTGCTTCCCGCTGTGGTCGCGGGGCTGGCCCTGGTGCTGCTGGCCCGGCCGTTGTCGGTGGCCGTCTCGGCGCTGCCGTTCCGGGTCGGCCTCCGTGAACAGGCGTTCCTGTCCTGGGCGGGCCTGCGCGGGGCGGTGCCGATCGTGCTGGCGACCATTCCGCTCTCCGAGCGGGTGCCCGGTGCGGAGCGTCTCTTCGACGTGGTCTTCGTGCTGGTAGTGATCTTCACTCTGGTGCAGGCCGGGGCGCTGGGGCCGTTCGCCCGCTGGTTGCGGGTGACCGCGCCGACCGAGGCCGCCGAGATCCATGTGGAGACCGCTCCGCTGGAGCGGATGCGCGCGGACCTGCTCCAGGTGGAGGTGCCGCCGGGCTCGCGGTTGGCCGGCGTGCACGTCGACGAGCTGCGGCTTCCGCTGGGCGCGTCGGTGACGCTGGTGCTGCGCGACGGGGTGGGATTCGTGCCCGCGCCGGACACCCGGCTGAAGACCGGCGACAGCCTGTTGATCGTGGCGACCGCCGGGGTGCGGGACGCCGCCGAGCGGAGGTTGCGGGCCGTCAGCCGACGGGGTCGGCTGGCTCGGTGGTTTGGCGAACACGGGGATGAGGTGCCCGGTTGATCTGCTAGCGTTCCCTTTGCCCCAGTTAGGCAGGGCTAGGGGCTGTTGAGCGGTGCGACGGTGCGGCACGTTGTCGGACGCCTGTACGTTCCGTATTCTTGCCAACCTCCGGAGTGCGCGGCCATCGTCGCCGTGCGCCCCTTTTCGTCCATTAGGGGACGCCTTGGTCGGCGCCCCCTGACCAGGATGCCGCGAACCACGCGGCTCCCCGGCCGAGGGAGCGACCCATGGCTAAGCCAGCCGACACCAGGACCGCCGGGCGCAAGCCGGTGGCCAAGGCCACCCGGAGCACGGCGGAGACCGAGAAGATCCGGGCGGCGTTGGCGGCGCGGCGGGACGAGCTCCGCGCCGAGTACGATCAGACGCTGAGCGAGATCACCGAGCTGCAGCGCGATCGGCTGACCGACTCGGCCGGGGACGACCAGGCCGACACGGGCACCAAGACGCTCGAGCGGGAGCAGGAGATCTCTCTCGCCAACAGCATTCTGGAACGGATCACGCAGGTGGAGCGCGCGTTGGAGCGCCTCGACGAGGGTGGTTACGGCTGGTGCGAGCGGTGCGGCAACCCGATCCCGGTCGAGCGCCTCGCCGCATTCCCGTCGGCCACCCAGTGTGTGACGTGCAAGCAGCTGGAGGAACGGCGCTGAGGTCCGTTCCCCGGCGGCGATGAGACGGTGAGCGATCACCGCCGAGACTGTCGATGGGGAGCGCATGACCGCAGCACCGTCCGCCGAACCCGGCCGCACCGATCCGGGCGGCGGCACACGCCGACCCCGGGCCGTTGCGATCCTCGCCGGAGTCGCCCTGGTGGCCCTGCTGGCCGACCTGGTCACCAAGCACCTCGCGCTGGCCGCGTTGACCGACCGGGAGCCGGTCCGTCTGCTCGGCGGGTTCGTCTACCTGAGCCTGACGCGTAACAGCGGTGCCGCCTGGAGCATCGGCGCGGACCACACCTGGGTCTTCCCGCTGATCACCATCGGTGTGGTCGGCTGGATCGTCTGGATGGCACTGCGACTGCGCTCACTGCCCTGGGCGATCTCCCTCGGCCTGGTGCTGGGCGGCGCGCTGGGCAACCTCGTCGACCGGATCTTCCGGGCACCATCCCCCTTCCACGGGCACGTGGTCGACATGATCAGCCTCTTCGACCCGTACGGCCAGGTCTGGCCGGTGTTCAACCTGGCGGACAGCTCGCTGGTGTGCGGCGTGCTGCTGGCCGTGCTGTTGGAGCTGACCGGCCGCCAGCGTGACGGCCGGCGCGCCGGCCGCGACGGCGACCCGACCGAGACGGACGCCCCCCAGGGCGCCGAGCAGCAGGAGCGGGCATGACCTCCGCATTCGCCGCTGGCGGCGACCACCGTTCCCTGCCCGTGCCGGACGGCCTCGACGGCATGCGACTGGACCAGGCCGTGTCCCGCCTGTTCGGGCTCTCCCGCACCGCCGCCGCGGCCCTGGTGGATGCCGGGGACGCGCTTGTCGACGGCAGCGCCCGGCCCAACTCGCACAAGGTCAAGGCCGGCTCCTGGCTGGACGTCACGCTGCCCGCCCCGGTCGCGCCGCCGACAGTGGTGCCGCAGGCGGTGCCCGGCCTGCGGGTGGTCTACGCCGACGACGACATCGTCGTGGTCGACAAGCCGGTCGGAGTGGCGGCCCACCCCAGCCCCGGATGGACCGGCCCGACGGTGATCGGCGGCCTCGCCGCGATCGGCCACCGCATCTCCACGAGTGGTGCCGCCGAGCGTCAGGGCGTGGTGCACCGGCTCGACGTGGGGACCACCGGGATCATGGCGGTCGCCAAGAGCGAACAGGCGTACACGGCGTTGAAGCGGGCCTTCAAGTACCGCGAGGTGGACAAGGGTTACCACGCCGTGGTGCAGGGCCACCTGGACCCGCTGCGCGGGACCGTGGACGCGCCGATCGACAGGCACCCCACCCACGACTACCGCTGGGCGGTGGTGTCCGGCGGCAAGCCGAGCATCACCCACTACGACACCCTCGAGGCGTTCCCGGCCGCGAGCCTGGTCGACGTCCGGCTGGAGACCGGTCGGACCCACCAGATCCGGGTGCACTTCTCCACCCTGCGGCACCCCTGCGTGGGTGACCTCACCTATGGCGCCGACCCCACCCTCTCGGCCCGTCTCGGCCTGGCCCGACAGTGGTTGCACGCCCGCGAACTGAGCTTTTTGCACCCCCGAACGGGGGACGAGGTCCGGTTCGTCAGCGACTACCCTGACGACCTGGACCGTGCGCTCCAGATCCTGCGTGACTGAGCGGCGACCGCCCGACACCGATCCGACGAGGGGATCCCGCCCGTGCGCGCCGGCAACCTGCTGCGGCAGCTGGACCAACGGCTGCTGCCGCCGCTGACCCGGGCCGTGGCCCGGCTGGGCGACCGGTCGGCGCGGTCCGGGGTGCTCACCTGGGCCGCCGTGCTCTCCGCGGCGGCGGTCCTGGGCACCGCGGTCTGGGCTGTCGACGACGCGCCGGTGGGTGACCGGACGGTGGGTGAGGTGACCCGGGTCGGCGTCGCCGACGGTGATTCCGTCCCCGGCTACCTGCGGTCCGCCGCCGCCGACCTGGCCGCGCTCCCCGCGTCCGCCTCGTCCGCGGGGGGTGGCACGTACGCGTTGGTCACGCTCACCGAGTACCTGCCGCCGCAGCGTCTGGCGGCGGTGCTCGGCGACGTCGGGGTCTCCACCGTCTTCGGGCGGGTGCCGCTGCCCGGGCGGCAGACCGAGATCGTCCGGATTCCCGCGCTACGGGTGCCGGACGACGTGGTCGCCGGGATGGAAGAGGTGGCGGCCCGCAAGGACACCGAAGCCGCCGACTACCAGGCCCGGGCCGCGGCTGTCGACGGTGACGGAGTGGGCGAGCGGGAGTTGCGGGAACGCTACGTCAGCGGGGCCGAGGTGGCGACCGCCGAGGCGGCGGCGTACCGGACCGGCTGCGCCTGCGTCTACGCCGCTGTGGTGCGGGCGGCCCCTCAGGTGTTGCGCGGTGTGGCGGCCCGCCCGGACGTTCGGGCCGTCGACCCCGCCCCCGAGGTGTACCGGCTGGACCGTACGGTCTTCACGCCACCACTGCCCGAACAGCGCGACGTGGTGCGCCCGCCGGCCGACACCGGGCCGAGGCCCGCGCCGACCCCGGACGTTTCCGTCGAGTCCACCCCGCCCGCGCCCGCGCCGCTGGCGTCGGTGGGCGAATCGTCGGAACCCGCACCGGTCGTCACGATTCCGTCACCCGCGCCGTCGTCCGCCGAGTCGACCGAGCCGCCCCCGCCGAGCATCGCCACCTCCCCGGACAGCACCGGTGCCGAATCCCCGACACCCGCGTCGTCGTGATCTGCGTCGGCTGGTGTGCGCTCTGAGGTGTGGTCCGAATAGGGTTTGGTTCGTAGCCTGTCAGACGGAGATCGATGGCGCTGGGAGGGCGGGCCGTGGAGGGCAGTGAGACCGGCTGGGGCCGGCCGGCCGAACCAGCGCCGCGGTGGCGTGCGTTGTTGGACCGCGCCCGGCTGGGCGGTCGCGGCGCGGAGCAGACCGAGCCGGAGCGGCGTGCCGACGACGCGCCGCCTGACCCGCTGCCCCGGCGCGCGGCCCCCAACGGCTACGCGGGGCGGGCATCCGCCATCGGGCATCCAGCAGATTTGTCGTACGGCGCGGAGCCCGACTACCGCGCCGAGGCTACCTACCGCGTCGACCCCGCCTACCGGGCCGAGCCGGACTACCGCGCCGAGCCGGCGTACCGGTCGGACCCCGCGTACCGGTCGGAGCCGGACTACCGGTCGGACCCGGCGTACCGCGCCGAGCCGGGTTACCGGGCCGAGCCGGGTTACCGGCCGGAGCCCGACTATCGGGCCGAGCCGGCGTACCGCGCGGAGCCGACCTATCGCCCGGAGTCGGGCTTCGGGGCCGAGCCGGGCTTCGGGGCC